>JAISTL010000124.1 GCA_031272615.1 Methylobacteriaceae bacterium
ACGCCGTGTTTTTTCGCAAGTCGCAGGATTTCCTCACCGCGCATCGGCCTGCCGATGGCGATACCCTCGGCGAGGGTAGGGGTGGGAGTGAGTTGAACCGGGCTTGACGCTCCGGTTTCGGCGGCGCGCAGCAGCGGGTCGCAGTGTTCGCTCTGCACGGCGATGATTTGCGGCATTGTGTCGATAATGCCGCCCGCCAGTAATTCCTCCAGGGCGAAGATTGCGCCGAAATACAGTGTGCCGTTGCCCACCGGGATGACGAGGTTGGCCGGAATACGGTGCAACTGCTCATAAACCTCGTAAATGTAGGTTTTCATGCCCTGAAAAAACAGCGGGTTGTAAACGTGGTTGGCGTAATACAAGCCCTCACGGTGCATCTTCCCGCGGCAGACATCGGCGCAATGGTCGCGGCTTCCGGGAACAACGGTCACGGTGGCGCCGTGCGCTCTGATCATGTTGATTTTCTGGGGCGATGTGCCTTCGGGCACGAAGATTTCACAGGAGATGCCCGCCTTGCCGCAATAGGCGGCAACGGAGTTTCCGGCGTTGCCGCTGCTGTCCTGCACCACATGCGTCACGCCGATGGCGGCGCAGTGAGACACCAGCACGGCAGCGCCGCGGTCCTTGAACGACAGCGTCGGCATGAAATAGTCCATTTTCAGCAGGACATTCCGGTCATACCGGACGACGGGGGTCAGGCCTTCGCCGAGGCTGATACCGCGCCAGCCGTCGCCCGCCAGCGGCAGAAACTTCCGGTAGCGGAAAAGGCTCCATTCGTCGCGATCGATATCGTCGGGGGTGAAGGGTGGCGCGGAATAATCCAGCGCCCACAAACCGCCGCAGGAACAGGCGGCGGCCCGGGTCGACATCGGCGCCCGGGCGCCGCATCGTGTACAATAAAAGTCCATCACCGATTCTCCAATTCCCCGACTGCCCGGATTTGCCCCGCTGTGCCGGAATTGCGGCGGCCCCCGCGGGAATCGCCGCCCGTACGGTTTTCCCGGAGCATAACGGATATGGCGACATTTTTCATCTCAAATCTTGCCCTGTCAACCGCCGTCCCGCCTGCGGCGGAGGTATCAAAACGGTTGTGGGCAAGGGCGGCGCGGATTTGACACAACCGCCGCTATCCCGGTAGAATCCGGCAGAATCATGCCGCAATACGCTTTTGAAGACTTCCGCGTTGGCGACGCACTGGAACCCGTTGGCCTGACCGTCGACGGGGAGGAATTGCTTGCCTTCGCGCGGGAGTTCCATTGTTTCGGCGCATCCCCGCCTTGCGATGATCCGGCGGAGTCCGCGGCGGCCCTCGGGGGTGCGCCGGGCTGGTTCATGGTGTCGCTTCTGGTGAGGAGCCGCGCCGACAGCCTGTACAGCAAGTCGACCATCCGCGGCGGCGTCGGAATGAGCAAGATGCACTGGCTGCGGCCTGTCCGCGCCGGGGACCGTCTGACCTGCTTCATGGCGGTGCGGGCAGCCCGCCGTTCCCGCTCGATGGCGGATATCGGGCTGGTCACCATGGAAGGCAGTGTCGTCAACGGCAACGGCGACCTCATCTCCACCAGCGTCAACACCGTCATGTTCGGTGTGCGCGGCGCTGCGGCAATTCCCCGGTCTGTCGAGCCTCCGGCGGGCGCCGCGCCGCGGCCGGTTCCGGCCGCCGCTACGCCTTTTGTTTTGCCGTTTATGGAAGACCTCATCCCGGGACGGAGTTGGAGTCTCGGCAGCCGCACATTCGACGCCGCCGCCATCAAGGCCTATGCGCGCCGATATGACCCGGAACCGTTCCACACCGACGAAGACGCGGCAAAGAAAAGCTTTTTCGGTGGTTTGTGCGCCTCCGGCATTCAAACCGCTCTCACATGGAGCGGCCTGAGCAGCCGCTTTCACAACGCGGCACGGGAACAGGCGCTCCGTGAGGGAGTTACCCGCCTGCCGAAGGTCGCGTTACATGCCGGTTTTCGCCATCTGCGCTGGTTCAAGCCTGTTTACGCCGGGGACACCGTGACCTACCGCGCCGGAATTGTGCGGCGGCGGCGATGCCCGCGGCAACCGGGTTGGGGCATCGTCACCTTGCGGGCGACGGGCGAGAACCAATACGGAGAAACGGTTCTGGAGTTCTTCCCGACAGTGGTGCTGGAGGCCCGGGGAGATAAGGGCGTCACGCAAGGCAAATCGCCGAGATGATGCGTCCGTAATCCGCCTCCTTGCGGTGAACCGAGCGGCGATAACTGAAAAACAGCGTGTCTTCCTGATAGGTGCAGCGGTTGACGAAGGACGCGGAGGCAACGTCCGCCTGCCGGAGCAGATGAAGGATCAGCCCCGGGAGGTCGAACAGAAAGTGCCCCGGGTTGTCGTTCGGCGTGAAAAAGCGCCGGAATTCCGGGTTCTGTGCCACAAACGGCGCCGGAAATTCCGGACCGACCTCATAAGACCGTTGTGTGATGGTCGGCCCGAGAACCGCAACAACGGCTTGGCGTTCAGCGCCCAGCGCCTCCATGGCGGAAAGTGTCGCCTCGATGACGCCGGAGAGCGTCCCCTTCCAGCCGGCATGGGCGGCGCCGATGACCCGGTGCGCGGCGTCGGCGAACAGCACCGGGCCGCAATCGGCGGTGGCGATGGTGAGGGCGATGCCGGGGCGGCGGGTGACCATGGCGTCGGCCCGCGGCCGCTCGTCCGGCGCCCACGGTTCATCGACAGTGATAATCGCGGCCGAGTGAATCTGGTACAGCGCAAGGAAATCCCCGGGAGAAACGCCGAGATGCTCCGCCATGCGCCGGCGGTTTTCACCAATGGCATCGGGTGCGTCGCCGGAACCCGGTCCGCCGTTGAGGGAGGCGTAAACGCCGGTGGAAACGCCGCCTTCACGCGTGAAGAAGGCGTGGCGCACTGCGGGAAGGTCGGAGAGTTCTGGAGCGGTGATCAGCATGGTTCAATTCGGGGTTCGGGGAAAGCGGTCACAGGCGGTAAGGCGGCAGCGCCGACAGGGCGGTGATATCCGGGCTTGTCAGGCCCATCACCTTGAACAGTTCGCCCATGTTTTCGCGGCCGCCGCCGGTGAGACGCCGGACCGCCTTCCGGTAACGGTCTGCGGTTTCGTGGTCAACCTTTTCCTCCACGGCGTTCAAGCAGACCTCGATACCCAGGCCCCGCAGAAAATCGCCCTGCGACGTGAGACCGTGGACATTGAGGCCGCACCGCTTTGCCTCCCCGGCGATGGCGTTGAAATCGACGTGGCTGGTGATATCGGCATCGCCCGGCGTGTCCAGCGGCGACACATGGCGGTGATTCCTGACCGCCTGAAGCGTATCGCCGAAGCGCGGGCCGCGATAGCCGTAATCGATGATCAACGCCAAGCCTCCGCATTGTTTCAGCAGGTCGGCGATGGCGGCTGTCGCCTGTCGGGCGGCGCCGGGCCATTCCATCACAGTGCCCGGCGGCGCGGTGAGAGTGATATCGGTGAGCGGTTCGCGGGCAAGGCCGAGGACCAGGGCGCCGTCGAGAAGGCCGACGACCCGCTCGTGCCAGTGCTGTTCGCCGCGGACAAACTGGCGCACCGGCAGCGCGTCGAAGAACTCGTTGGCAACCAGAAACACCGCTCCTTCCGCCTTGGAATCGAGGACCTCCTCGATATGCGTGTGCCAGTGCGCGGGTAGCCCGGCCAATGTCTGCTGCTGCACGGCGGCGAGTGTCGGGCTGTTTTCCACCAGATATATCGTCAGGGAATTGCGTATCTCAGAAGCTCCGAGCGCCCGCCAGGCGTCCCGCGTCAGCGTCCCGCGCCCGGGCCCCAGTTCCACCCAGCGGGCGGGGAGGGGGAGGCCGATGTGGCCCCATGTGTGCGCCATCCACAGGCCGATGAGCTCACCGAACAGGTGGCAGATCTCCGGCGCCGTGACGAAATCCCCGTCATGGCCGAACGGCATGTGGTGGTCATAGTACCAGCCGCCGGCGAGCGTCATGTAGTGATCCAGCCGCATCGGTCCGTTGTGGATGATGGCGTCGCGGATGTATTGCTCGAGGGTGGTGGTCATGACTGTTTCCCGGAGCGGGTGTTACGGAGTGAGGGTCTTGCCCCTGGCGGCCAGAAACATAACAACAATTCCGGCAACAAGCAAAACAAACGACAGCACCATCCCCATGGTGATTCCCCCGTCGAGGAAGACGAAAGACCCGCCGAACAGATAACCGAGCTGCACATCCGGCTCGCGGAAAAACTCGCAGCCGATACGCAGAACGGCGTAACCGGCGGCAAACAACCCCGACAGCAGGCCGGGCCGTGTGAAGCCGAAGCGACGGACCGCCCATTGCATGATGACAAACAGCACGACGCCTTCGAAAAATGCCTCGTAAAGCTGGCTCGGGTGGCGCGGCTGGTCATCGGCGTAGGGAAAGATGAACGCCAGCGGAAAATCCGGCGCCGCGACCCGTCCCCACAATTCGCCGTTGACGAAATTGGCCAATCTCCCGAAAAACAGCCCGATGGGGGCGCCGCAGACCACCATGTCCAGAAACGCGAGCGGTGAAATCCGCCGGAAGCGTGCCACAATCCAAATCGCCAGCCCGCAACCGATCACCCCGCCGTGAAACGCCATGCCTCCGTCCCAGACAGCCGGAATTTCCGCGGGATTGGCCGCATAATACGGGAACTTGTAAAACAGGACATAGGCGAGGCGACCGCCGAGAATGATGCCGGCGGTCGCGGCGACCATGGCATCGGCAATGTCGTCGGACGTCGGGCGGCGGAGTGTGCCCCACAGGTCATCGCGGCGGATGAATTGCAGGCACAAATGCCAAGTGCAGAGAATGCCGGCGAGATACGCCAGCCCGTACCAGCGTACGGTCAACGGGCCGAGGGAAAAGGCAACGGGGTCGAAATCAGGAAGAAGCATGAGCACAGGGCGTTTGAGAACATGGGGGCGCAGTCTGCGCCGTCTGCGCACTCTCTTAGAACGTTTTTCCGGCGGTGAAAACCCGTATGTCCCGGTTGTCCGCCCGCTGCGGCGAAAGATTTTGCCTTGCGCCGCCGCTTGCTGTATATCGGCAGCCGGGAAAAGCGGCGGAAAACGCCGCGTCTTCGCTCAGGGAGTATGACCATGGCCAACAATCCCAACATTTTGGAAGACCTTTCGCGCCTCGCGACCGATGCCCTCGGTGCGGCGCAGGGTGTGCGCAAGGACATCGAAACCATGGTGCGGGCCCAGGTTGAAAAAATCGTCAAGGACCTGGATATCGCCTCGCGGGAGGAGGCGGAAGTGGCGAAAGAGCTTGCTGCCAAGGCTGTTGAAGAAAACAAGGCGCTGGCGGCGCGTCTTCTCGAGCTGGAACAACGTGTGGAAAAACTGGAGACAAAGTGACCGATTCGCGTCGTTTCTCCATAAACCCTGTGGATATTTAAAAAAATCTTTCCGCGATAGAAAAAGGTCTTGAGAGTCAATAAAACAAGGCCTTTCGACTCATCGGCAGCAAATTTCAAGGTGCTTTTTCCGCCCGCCGGAATCCACAGCACGCAAAAAAGTGTCTTTACGACAGGGGATTCTGCGGGGTTATAGTGGGCGCATAGTGATTCGGCGGTTCTAGCTGTATTGCGTCCCATTGAGCCTCCCGTAAGTATTGGATGGTGCGTCGTGTGCAGGGTTGCGCACGTGTTGTGGTTGCATACTGCGTTCATTTCCGAAGCGAATCTGGATCAACAATGCCTTTACTGAACGTCGAAACCTCTTCACAGCGAGCCGAACATCCGCTGGATGTGGTGGAGAGAACCGCTTTTTTGAACGATTGGCGGTTCGACCGCCTGGATCTCGATGAAATGTCCGTCACCGTGGCCGGCCGCTGGGCCGCCTATCAGGTGTCTTTCACCTGGCTGGAGGAGGTGGAGGCCATTCATATCGGCTGCGCCTTCGACCTGCGGATGCGCGAAGCGCGTCTCACCGAGGTGCTGCGCCTGCTGTCCCTCGTCAACCAGCAGCTGCTGGTCGGGCATTTCGATTTCTGGCCGTCGGAGAACATTGTTGTCTTTCGCCACGCCCTGATTCTGGCCGACGGCGCCGAGCCGAATCCCGGCCAGTGCGAAACCCTGCTGCAGGCCGCCGTGGAAACCTGCGAGCGCTATTTCCAGGCGCTTCAATTCGTCACCTGGTCTGACAAATCCGCCCGCGAAGCGCTGGATTACGTGCTGTTTGAAACCGAAGGCACGGCTTGAGAACAAGGCAAAGGCAGCGGCGGATGATGTGTCCGCCGCCGTGAGCCTGCGCACTATGCCCGGATGAACCGGTTCAGGAATTGGCGGGTGCGGGCCTGCTGCGGGTTGAGCAGTACATCTTCGGGCTTACCTTCTTCCACCACGACCCCGCCGTCCATGAAAATGACCCGGTCGGCGGCGTCGCGGGCAAAGCCGATTTCGTGGGTGACGACGATCATGGTCAGGCCCTGGGTGGCGAGGTCCCGCATGGTTTCCAGCACTTCGCCCACCAGTTCCGGGTCGAGGGCCGACGTCGGCTCGTCAAACAGAATCAGTTTCGGCTTGATGGCCAGGGCGCGGGCGATGGCCACCCGCTGCTGCTGCCCGCCGGAGAGTTGGCGCGGGAAGGAATCCGCCCGGTCGTCCAGGCCCACTTTCTTCAGCAGCTCCATGGCATAGGCCACCGCCTCTTCACGCGTTTCCCCGTGCACCGTCACCGGCGCCTCGATGATGTTCTCCAGCGCGGTTTTGTTGGAATAGAGGTTGAACTGCTGGAACACCATGCCGATTTTGCGGCGCTGCCGGCGCACCTCCCCCGCCCTGAGCTTGACGAGGCGTCCGTCCTGCAACTTGTAACCCGCCTGTTCGCCGTCAATCATGATGAAGCCCTTGTCGATGGGCTCCAGCTGGTTGAGGCAGCGCAGGAAGGTCGACTTGCCGGAGCCGGACGGCCCCAGAATGGTGACGACCTCGCCGGAGGCCACCTCCATGTCGATGCCCTTCAGCACTTCGAGATGTCCGAAGGATTTGTGGACATTGCGCACGTAGACCAGCGGCATGGGTGAAGACGCCGGGGCGGCAACCGTGTTGTCTGTTGTCATCGTTGTTCTCCCGTCAGCCTTCGGGCGCCTGGGCCGCCTTTGCGGGGCCCGCCGCGTCCCGTTCGCCACGCCCGTAGTAGCGTTCGATGAAGCCTTGCCCGACATTGAGAAGCGAGGTGATGACGAGATAGTAGAACACCGCCACCAGCAGCATCGGGATGATTTCGAAGGTGCGGTTGTACACCGCCTGCACGGAATAGAGCAGGTCCGCCATGGCGATGACGCTGACCAGCGAGGTGGATTTCATCATGCTGATGAACTGGTTGCCCGTCGGCGGCACGATGGCCCGCATCGCCTGCGGCAGGATGACCCGCAGCAGCGCGCGGAACGGCGACATGCCGAAGGCCTGGGTCGCCTCGATCTGGCCGTGGTCCACCGACAGCAGCCCGCCGCGGATCACCTCCGCCATGTAGGCTGCCTCGTTGAGCGCCAGGCCGCCGATGGCCGCCGTCAGCGGAGAAATCACGTCATTGGTGTTCCAGGATGCCAGCGTCGGCCCGAAGGGAATGCCGATGACGATTTCCGGAAACAGATAGGAGAGGTTGTACCAGAAAATGAGCTGCACCAGCAGCGGAGTACCCCGGAAAAACCAGATATACACACTGGCCAGCGAGCTGATCAGCACGTCTTTGGACATGCGCCCGATGGCGAGAAACAGGCCGAGGACAACGCCCAGCGCCATGGAGACGACGCCGAGCCACAGCGTCACCCACAAGCCGCGCAGAATGGACGCCTCCGTCAGCCATTCACCGACGATGCCCCAGCCGAAATTCCGGTTTTGCGCCAGAACGACCAAAACCTTCAGCGCAATCAACCCGATGACGAGCCACACAAGGCCCCTGACAATCGGCAGGGGCTTGTAGGCATGGGCGACGTCGCGCAGGGAGTCGTCCTCCGCGATCGCCGCCGTTACTGCAGCACCATCACTCATGACGCCGTCAATTCTTGGACAGATTGATGGCGGCCTTGGACAGCATGTTGTTCTCGAGGCCCCACTTCTTCATGATGGCGGCGTAGGTGCCGTTGTCCATCAACACCTGGATGGCGTCGCGCAGAATCGGCCCGAGCGGGCTGTCCTTGGCGACAACGGCGCCCTGGAACAGGTCATTGAAGCCGTTCTTGTGGCCGACGGCCGCCAGTTCCAGTTCCCCGTCGGACTGGGCGACATAATAGGTCAGCGGCGCCTGGGAGGAGAAGAACGCGTCGGAGCGCTTGGACTTGACCGACAGAATGGAGGTCGGCTGGTCGGCGAAGGACTGTACTTCGATGGGCTTCTTGCCTTCCTTTTCGCACTTCTCGGCCTGCCCCTTGATCACCTTCTCGGCGGAACCGCCGGATTGCACCGCAATGCGCGCGCCGCAGGCGTCCTCGAGGTCCTTGATGCCCAGCGGATTGCCCTTGTGCACAGCAAACACCACGTATTCCTGCACCCAGTCAACAAAATCGTTGGCTTCCTGACGGGACACGAAATCGCCGACCGGGCCGAACGCCAGCTGATAACGCCCGGCCTTGATGCCGGTGAGCAGCGACGAAAGCCCGTTCACCGAAGAGTGTTCAACCTTCAGGCCGAGCAATTCGCCGACGGCGTTGACCATTTCGGCGCTGGCGCCGTCCATCTTGTCCGAACTGAGCACGATTTCATAGGGAGGGAACGAGCCGCTGTTGACGCTGGCCAGTTTGCCCGCCGCCTTGATGTCATCGGGAAGGCGCGCCTGCAGGTCCTTGTTCACCTCCTGTTTCGGAATCTGAACGTCGGATTGGGCCAGAGCCGGGACGACGGTGAACGCTGCCATGAGCAGCCCCGCCAGAAGTGTTTTACGCATTGAGTGTCTCCATTGTCTGTTGAAGAAGAATATCGCCCCGGACAAATTGCAACGGGGTATGGTTGAAAAATATGCCCTGACAGTATGATACGCAGGCCGACCTCATTGCAGTTCCGGCCTCCCGAACCGACGGTTGAGCAGCACCGGCAGAACCGAACGCGCATGTTCCAAACGTTTCAAATCAATGTCGGCATAGATGAGCGCCGGGGCTTCCCCGGCGCGGGCGAACACGACCCCCAGGGGGTCGACGGCCATGCTGGCGCCGATATTGCGCGGGCCGCACTCTCCCGCCGCCAGCACGTAACAGGTGTTGTCCAAGGCGCGGGCCGTCACCAGGGTTTGCCAATGGTATTCCTTGAGCGGCCCCCTGACCCAGGCCGCCGGCAGCGCCAGAACGTCGGCTCCGTCCACGGCCAGGCGGCGGGCCAGTTCCGGAAAGCGCACATCGTAACAGGTCATCAAGCCGATTTTGACGCCCGCAACCTCAACCAGCGGCGGCACCTCGGTTCCCGGCGTGACGGTGTCGGATTCGAGCGATGAAAACGCGTCGTAGAGATGCAGCTTCCGGTAGGCGGCGATGAGCTCGCCGCCGCGCACCGCCACAAACACGTTGTAGACCCGCCCCGGTTCCGCCGGAACATGGATGGTGCCCATGAAGGTGATGCCGGTGGCTTTGCTTTCCGCCATGATCCGCTGCATGAACGGGCCGTCGAGCGCTTGGGCGGTGCGCACGGCGATGCCCTCCTCACGGATGTCCCGGGCGATGATGCCTTCCGGAACCAGCAGCAAATCGGCGCCGTTTCCCCGCGCCTCGCGCATCAGGCTCACGCAGGTATCGGCGTTTTCCGTCCACTCCCTGCTGACAAAAATCTGCCCAAGAGCTGCGCGCATGACGATATCTCCTTCTCCGGCCGTGTCCCGATGCCCGCTATCCGGTGAGTTGTGGGAACACGTCCTCCGGTGTGGCGGGGCGCCCGATAATCTGTTGTGTATACATCTGATTGAGGAAATCGGTGATCATGACCCGGTTCGGCTCCAGCCCGTAAGCGTCCCATGCGGGGGCGAGTTCGCGCCCGGAAACCCCGAGATCGTCGATGATCCACGGTGTGGTGTCGGCGTATTTGCGCCGCTTTTCCAGCCACATCGCCTGTGCCGCGGCGATGAGCGCCTGCAGCTTTCCCGGAACCCCGGGATGCGCGGCGACATAGGCCTCGCTGAACGCCAGCACATGGATGCCGGGCACATAGCCGGTGCGGCGGTAGTAGGCGAGTTCGGCGCCGCGCAAATCGGTGATGAGATGGCGGAATTTGCTGTCGGCGGCGAAAAACCCCACAGGCATGAACGGTGTACACACGGCGTCCAGTTCACCATCCTCCAGCGCCGCCATCATCGGCTTTTCATCGGGGACGGCCATGATGCGCCCGGGGCGGGCGAACTTGCCGAGGCGATCCTCGATGGCGTGCTTTTCCGTAAGGCGCCCGGCGTACCAGGTGGCCTCCTCGATGCCGGGGCCGCCGTCGGCGATGGCTTCCCGGGTCCAGATATTGCCGGAATCCTGCCAGCCGGTGACGCCGATTCTCCTGCCTTTGAGATGCTTGAATTCGGTGAACGGACTGTCTTTCATCACGATGACGCAGCGATGGCGGAACCCGCGCATCAAAAAGAACGGCACGCCGAACTGTTCCGTTTCGCCTCTGGTCCGGGCCTGGGCATAGCGGCTGAACGACACCTCGCTGGCGTCAAACCCCTCGGCGATGAAATCATCGGGCAGCGTCGGCACGCGCACGATCTCCGGCTCAATCGCCGGGTCCGTGACATCCTTGAGAAGCAGCGGCGTGATGTAATCCCAATCGCGCACCGCAAAGCGCACACGTTCGCTCATGATTTGCTCCCTGAAGTGTTCTTTTTGTTTTTTTGCGTTGCCGACAAACCGCGCCGGGCCGCGCGGGGGAAGACATGGTGTTGCCTGATAACCTCTCCAGCCGTTCAAGTCAACGAATCCATATTACGGGTTTCTCAGACATTGGAATAGCACGCCCGCAGCCGCCGGCGCTTTTCCGGGCGATATCCAGCCTTCATCGTTTTCCCGCTTGAGCCGGAGCCCATGGAGTGCTACACGTGTGAAAACGACCGCCGGAGGGCGCGGATGTTTCGCGCCGTTATCGCCGGGCTTCGGCTTGCTCGAGAAAGGACCACCATCATGCTGACCACGCTTTGGGCCGCCCTGGTTTTCGGAAGCCTGCTGATGGGCGTCTGGTATCTGTGCCGGCTGTTTCTCCCTGAAGGCAGCAGGCGCAGCGGTTGCTGCCCGGACGCCTCCACCATATACGACCTCGAAGAGGTCATCCGGCAGGAATGCGTTTTGAGACAGGAAAAGCAGCGGCGCGAAGGGGCGGGGAACGTCTGACCGGTTTGGCGGAAGCCGTTGGTGTCAACCTTGACAAAAAGAGTTGCCGAAACTTCAATTTGTTTGTAAGAGAAGGCGCTCCGCCTATTGTCCGGGCATACGACGGGCCTGTAGCTCAAGTGGTTAGAGCCGGCCGCTCATAACGGTCTGGTTGGGGGTTCGAGTCCCTCCGGGCCCACCATCAACGCGTCGGACTTTGAACCGTGATACGGTTCCGCGTCGGGCGGGCCTTCCCGACATCATGCCGGTCATCCGGGGCAAAGCCGAACATCGGATCGAGCAGTCTGCGGGAAGTTTTGCGGTTGGTAACCGCAAAACTGTTGTAAGTGGGCGTGTTTTGCGGTTGGTAACCGCAAAACTGTTGTAAGTGGACGTGTTTTGCGGTTGGTAACCGCAAAACTGTTGCGAATGGACGTGTTTTGCGGACAGACGAATTCGCCCGCGGGAACCATGAGGGAATCCGGACGATGCATGTCGCCGATTTCCTGTTGTCCAACGAGTATTGAAGGGATCGCCGAACCATGAACTTTTATACGTCTGACCAGCATTTCGGGCACGCAAACATCATACGGTTTTGTCACCGCCCGTTCGCCGATGTCGCGGAGATGGACGAGGCTTTGATTGCAAACTGGAATGCCCGGGTCACCGGCGGCGATACGGTTTACATTCTCGGTGACCTGATGTTTCGCGCCGCCGAAGCCCCTGACCACTATCTGGCAAGGCTCAATGGCAGGAAACACTTGATCCTTGGCAATCACGACCTGGCATGGGTGAAAAAAGTCGATCTCCCGAAATACTTCGTGAGCGTCGAGCGTCTCACCGTCATCAATACCGGAAAGTGTAAAGCGACGCTGTGCCACTATCCGATGATGTGCCATGAGGGCGAATACCTGTTGTACGGCCATATCCACAACCACAGGAACGACGCGTTCTGGCCTCTCTTGCGGACGATGGAGAAAGCCCTGAACGCCGGTGTGGAAGTCAACAACTATCAACCCGTGACATTCGATGAGTTGATTGAAAACAATCGGCTTTTTCGGGACGCGGACGCCACTTGAAAGTGGCTGGCGACGCGGCGCCTCCCCACCCTTTCCCCGCATTTCGCCGACAGTCGGGCCTTATCCGTCCACCGGGTCGGCGGGGGTGGGCAGGATACGCTGGAAGAACGCGAGGTCCAGCCAGCGGCCGAACTTGAAGCCCGCCTGACGGACAATGCCGACCTCGGCAAACCCGCAGGCGCGGTGGAGGGCCTTGCTGGCTTCGTTGGCGGCGTCCACCCCGGCAACCATGACATGCACGCCGCGCTGTTCCGCCTCTTTGATCAGTTGTGTGAGCAGTGCGCCGCCGATGCCCCGGCCGCGGCAATCACTGCGCACATACACCGAATGCTCGACGGAGTACTTGTAGGCGGCGTGGGGGCGGAAGCGGCCGTAGACGGCGAACCCCAGCAGCTCTCCGGCGTCATCCACCATGCCGAGAACCGGCCAGTCATGGGCGCGCTTTTCGGCAAACCAGTGCTCCATATAGGTCTTGTCCCGGGCGTGGTATTCGTAAATCGACGTGGTGTTGGCGATGGCGTCGTTATAGATGGCGAGAACGGCGTCGGAATACTCGTCCGTAAGGTTTGTCAAAAGGCGCATGGCGGCAGTCTCCATCGGATGGCGGAGCGGATACCCGGTCTGAGCCGGGCGCGCAATTGGTCAAAAGTCCCGGTCCACCAAGCTGTTTGTTCCGCTTCACGGAAATCCTCCGGAAGCGGGTCTTGAAACTCCGCCCGCAATCGGTTACCTTTGCGGTGCGGGGAGGGGAGAATCGAATGACGGACATTCAGGGGGACATCGCTCCGGAACAGTGTTTTTTCGCGGTGTTCTGCATCGAGGCGCTTGCCGACGACCTGCAGACGACCGGTGACGCGGTTTACCGTCTGCTCGTCGATGACAGCGACATCCTCGACAGCTACATCATCCGGTTTTACGACGTGCTGCACACCCAGGGGCAGGGGTATATCGTCCGTGAACTGAAGGAGGTGATGCAGAGGAGGGGTGTTCTGACATGATTTTGTATCACGGCTCATCCGTGGCGGTTGAACGGCCGGACTTGGCGTATGCCCGGGCGATGACCGATTTCGGCAGAGGCTTCTATACCACGCCGCTGAAGGATCAAGCCATTCCGAAATCCGCCGGGGCGTATCGTGAATGCATTGCCGGAGCGACGGCTATCTCGCCGAGGAACTGCGCCTGGAGCTGAACCGTGCGGAAACCCGCACGTAACCGGCAACCGGGCGCGTCCCACCGCCGGTGCGACACGTCAACCGGTGGAGTAGGAACGCTCGAACGCTTGTC
>JAISTL010000232.1 GCA_031272615.1 Methylobacteriaceae bacterium
CGAGTAGAGGGATTGGGAGCCGCACATGAACAACCGGTTGCGTTTGGCGCCGCCGAAGGTGAGATTCGCCACCCGCTCCGGCGTGTGGATATGGCCGATGGGCTTGCCGTCGGGGTTGAGCACCAGAACGCCGTTGCGCGCGACGCCGAACCCCCAGCCCATCCACAGGTTACCGGCGGCATCGACGCGAAAGCCGTCGGCAATGCCCTCGCCGCAATCAAAAAACAGGCGCTGGTTGGAGAGCGTTGCGCCGTCGCCGGACACATCGCAGACGTTGATGACCCGGTTCTTCATTCCCGGGCGCGCCACCAGATAAAGCCGCGATTCATCGGGAGAAAAGGCCAGGCCGTTGGCCCCTTCCATATCGGCGATAACTTGGGTCAGCTCACCGGTTTCCGGGTCGAGACGATAGACCGCCTGGGGCAGTTCGGCCGGAGCCTCGGCGCCGAGATACCAGCCGGTGATGCCGTAGGGAGGGTCGGTAAACCATACGGTGCCGTCGGATTTGACGACGACATCGTTGGGGGAATTGAGGCGTTTTCCCTGGAAACTGTCTGCCAGAACGGTGATGGTGCCGTCGTATCCGGTGCGGGTGACGCGCCGTGTCTGATGCTCGCAGGTGATGAGCCGCCCGTTGCGATCCCGGGTGTTGCCGTTGGCGTAGAAGGAGGGTTGGCGGAACACGTGAACCCGCTCCGTCTCCTCTTCCCACTTCAGGATACGGTTGTTGGGGATGTCGCTGAACAGCAGGAAACGCCCGTCACCGAACCAAACCGGGCCTTCCGCCCAGCGGAACCCCGTCGCCAGGCGCTCGATGCCGGCAAGCGCCGAGCGGTATTTCGTAAAGGACGGGTCGAGGATCTCGACGCCCGGGTCGGGATAAGGCGTCACGGGGGCGGCGGGATCGTGGGAAATCGGCATGGATCACAAAACTCCCGGGGTTCCGGCAGCGGCCGGGTGCGCTCAACGTCCGGTCGGCGCGATGAAAAGCTCCGTCACCTTGCGCACCATGGCGTCGTGCTCGGCCGAGATACCGTCATCGGTGATGAGACGGGAGCAGCGCGCCAACGGATAGATGTTGATCATCTCCCGCTTGCACAGCTTGGTGCTGTCGACAAGAAGATTGACGGTGTTCGAGCGTTCCGTCACCTTGTTGAGAATCTGGGCGATGTCCAGATTGCTGGTGGTGACGTTCAGCTTTTCCGAGATGCCGGAGGCCGAGACAAAGGCCTGGTCGATATTGATTTTATCGAGAAAATCGATGACCCACAAACCGGCGAGCATGTTGAAGGTCTTGTTCAGTTCACCGCCGGCGACGATGATTGACGGGCTGCCGTTTTCCCACGGAATGCCGAGGACCGCCGGTGAATTGGTGACGATATTCAAGCGGGAAAAATGGTGCTTCATCAGTTCCCGGGCGAAGGTGTAGCAGGTGGTGGAGGAATCGATGAAAATCGTCGTGTCGTCCTTGACGAAGCGGGCGGCCTCCGCGGCCATGGCCTCCTTGAGGCGCCGGTTCTTGTTGATGCGGACGGTGTAGAATGCTTCGTTCTGAACCGGGTCACTCTTCTGCAGCTTGGCGCCGCCGTGAACTTTGGCGATGACGCCGGATTTCTGCAAGGCCGCGAGGTCCCGCACAACCGTGGCCCGCGAGACTTCAAGCTGTTCGACGAGTTTCAGCACCGGGCAGAACTCGACCTCGTTCAATATCTCGACGATACGGTTTCTTCGTTCTTCCGCTAACACACCGCCTCCGCTTATATTCTCCGGTTGACAGGCAACCGTTGTTTATCGTCAGTAACAAATCCGGTCAATAATGTTTTTTCCCGCCGCCCCGCCACCCCGCCGCGTTCGGCCCGGAACCCGCCGCGCCCGCCGGACTTTCGCTTGCCGGTGCGTCCGGCCGGCGTGAAGATCCCCGGGACAGCGCCGAAGTCCGGCAGCGTTCAAATGGTGTTTCATTGTAGCCTGACGCGCACATATAGTCAATAATGTCCAAAACAATAACAAAAATATTCAAAAATTATCTTGACGCGTCTCATCCAATCCCTGTACAGATAGTCCAACGGTGTTGTTCACGCCATCAAACGCGTGAGCCGGTCGGCGCCGTACTCTCGGCGGGCGGTCCGGATACAATACCGGTAACAAAAAAACAGAGGGGCAGAAGTACAATGAATCCTAAAGGCTATATGACGCAGATGATTCTTTCGGAGTTGGAGGACGCTGTCGGCCGGGACAATGTGAGCACCCGGGAAACCGACAAGATCGTCACCGCCGTGGATTTGTTCTGGATTCCCCGTATGTGGGCCGACCGGGGACAATACCCGGCTACGGCGGATGTCATCGTGCGTCCCGGAACCACAGAGGAAGTCGCCAAGGTGCTGGTCATCGCCAACTATTACAAAATACCGGTGACAACCTGGGGAGGCGGTTCCGGTTCGCAGGGCGGCGCCCTGGCGGTGACGGGCGGGATTATCCTCGACACCAAACGCATGAACAAGGTGGTGGAATATGACCCGGATTCGATGACCGTGACGGTGGAGACGGGCATGAATTTCCAGCAGCTGGAGTGGTATGCGAACGAACACGGCCATTCGCTGATGCACTATCCCAGCTCCATCACCTGCGGAACCGTCGGCGGGTTCATCGCCCATAACGGCATCGGCGTGCTGTCCACGCGCTACGGCAAAATCGACGATATGTGTCTCAGCATGGAAGTGGTGCTCCCCAACGGCAGCATCATTCACACCCTGCCCATCCCCAAGCACTCATCGGGCCCGGATCTCAACGCCATTTTCCTGGGCGCGGAAGGCACCTTCGGGGTGGTCACCAAAGCGACGTTCCGCCTGTTCGAGATGCCGGAAGTGCGTAAATTCCGGGCGTTCCTGTTCCCCGACCTCACCACGGGCATTGCGGTGGGCCGGGAAATCCTCAAGAAGATGAAGCCGTCGATCATGCGGCTCTACGACGAGGCTGAGACGGCGTCCATCATCAAGAAGATTCTGGGCGTCTCCAAAACCGGCGCGTTCATGAACCTGGCCCTCGACGGCCTCGCCGAGGTGGTGGCCATCGAGGAACGCATCATGATTGAGATCTGCAAGAAGTACGGCGGCATGGATCTCGGCCCCGAATACGGGGAGAAATGGTGGGACAGCCGGGTGACCTTCTTCTTCCCGCCCCACGCCCTGGATTTGCCGCTGATGCACGGAACCATGGATTCCGTCGCCACCTTCGCCAATATCGAGAAAATTTACTGGGCCATGAAGCACGCGGTGGAAGACAACTTCCCGGATGTCCGCTTCATCGCCCACTTCTCCCATTGGTACGAGTGGGGGTGCATCATCTATGACCGCTTTATCATGGAGAAACCCCCGGCGGACCCGGAGGAGGCGCTGCGCCTGCATAACCAGATCTGGTACAAGGCGGTTCGCGCCGCCCTGGCCAACGGCGGCGTGGTCAATGACCATCACGGAGTCGGGCTGAAGCTCGGCAAGCTGATGAAGGAGCAATACGGCCCGACCATGCAGGTACTGGAAGGCATCAAAAAAGCCCTTGATCCCAACGGTATCATGAACCCCTTCAAAATGGGCGTCTAGAGAGCGGGAAAGGAGAGAATGATGTTTTCCGAACAAGCCGTAAAAACGTTCATGGCCTGCCGTTTCTGCCCCATGTGCCGTCACGTGTGCCCCATCGGTCTCACCACCGGCAACGAGGGCAATACGCCGCGGGGCAAGGGCCTGCTGCTCAACTATGTGCACACCGGCATGGAGTTTACCGCCGAAATGGCTCAGGACATGTATGAATGCTGCCTGTGCCACAACTGCGCCTCGGAGTGCGAAACCGGTTTTTCGCCGCCGCTGTTCATCCGGGAGGCGCGAACCCAGGCGGTGGTTCAGGACTTGGCGCCGCCGGCTGTGCGGGCGCTCCTCGACAATCTGGAAGCAACGGACAACATTTTCGGATTGACCGCCGAAAACGTTTCACCGGACCTGCGTGAGGCCGTGGGCACATTGCCGGAGACGGCGCCGACGCTGCTGTATCTCGGCGCCACCGCCCGCTTCAAAACTCCCGATATCGCGCTGGCTGTCATCAGGCTGTTGCAGAAAGCCGGGGTAGAGTTCACCGTTCTTGCCGATGAGCCGTCCTCCGGAGCGGAACCGGGCGACTTGATGGGTTTTGTCGAAGACGTGCGTCAGGTTGCGCAGAAATGCGCCGCGGCGATCACGGCGTCCGGCGCCGCCACCCTGGTGGTTCTCGACGCCCATTCCGCCCGGATGTTCAAGCAGCAGTACGCCGAGTGGGGAATCGCCCTTCCCGCCGCGGTTGTCACGGCGACGGACTATGTGGCCGGATTGCTGCGTGACGGCAGGCTCTCGGCGAAGGCCGCCGGCGTCGCCGCCACCTTCCAGGACGATTCGGCGCTCTCCCGGGAGCTGGATGAAACTGAAACGCCCCGTGAAATCATCGCCGCCATGGGTATCGACCTCAAGGAGATGTTCCTCAACCGCAAGCGGGTCAAGAGCGGTGGAACGGTGCTGCTGATGGAATACGCGCCGCGCCTCGGGCAATTGGCGGGCGAAGGCCGCTGGCTGGACGCACAGCGCGCCGGTGTTCCGGTTCTGCTCACTTCTACGCCGGATTCCTTTGTCGTCATGCGCGAAACCCAACCGGAGACCATGACAACCACGGACATTTTCGTCCTTCTCGAGCAGAATACCTGACGTTGCCCCCCGGATCGGCGCCGAGCCGATCTCAGGCCCCGGGAAAAACAGCTTTCCGGGGCCGTTTTATTGTAAGGATGTCCTGACTAATACGCGCCGCGTGAGGTGCTGAGCAGGGGCGACCACGCCGGATCGGAGGCGGAGGACGGGGTCGGGATTTCCATTTCCACCTGGCCGAAGATATCGGCCATAATCAGTTTGCCGCCGGCCTCGCCGCCGGAATCCCGGAAGAACATGAGATATTGCCCGTTGGGCGCCCACGTCGGCCCTTCGTTGTGGAAGCCTTCGGCCAGAATGCGTTCGCCGCTGCCGTCGGGCTTGATGATACCGACTGCGAAAACTCCGGCCTTCTGGCGGACGAAAGCGATATAATCCCCCCGCGGCGACCACACCGGCTGCGAATAGGCGCCGTCGCCAAAGGTGATGCGCTCGGCGCCGGAACCGTCGGAATTCATGACATAAACCTGCTGGGAGCCGCCGCGATCGCTTTCAAAGACAATGCGTGAGCCGTCGGGCGAAGAGGACGCCGAGGTGTCGATGGCGTTGGTGTCGGTGATGCGGGTGGTGGTGCGGGTGGCGAGGTCCAGCCGGTAGATGTTGGAGTCGCCCCCCTGCTGCAGGCTGAGAAGAATCCGTTGGCCGTCGGGCGTAAAACGCGGCGACGACGTCATATCCGGGAAATTGCCGACAATCTGCCGCGCGCCGCTGTCGAGATTGATGACCTGCACCCGCGGCTGCTCCGCCTTGCGCTGGGACATGAAGGTGATTTCCTGCGCCACCGGCGAATAGCGCGGCGTGACGATGATCGAATCATCCTGGGTGAGGTAGCGCACGTTCTGCCCGTCCTGATCCATCACCGCCAGGCGCTTGATGCGGTTTGCCCGCGGCCCGGTTTCATCGACGAAGGCGACACGGGTGTCAAAAAAGCCGGTAAGTCCGGTCATGGTGGAATACACCGAGTCGGCGATGATGTGGCTGATACGCCGCCAGTATGCGGGGGCGGTGAAAAACTGCTGGCCGGTGAGCTGGGCGCCGGACTGCACGTTCCACAGACGGAACTCCGCCTTGATGCGGCCCGATTCGTTGGCGGCGCGGCCGATGAGAACCGCCCGCGCGCCGGTTTCCCACCAGGCCTCGAAATTCGGCGTGGTGTTCAAATCCGGCGTTTCGGGGAAGCGGGCGGAGTCCAGCAGGATGAAATAACCGCTGCGCTGCAGATCGGCGGCAACCACGGTGGAGATGCGGGTCCCCGGTTCGCCGCCGCCGAAGGGCACGATGGCGACGGGAATCGGATCAAACCGGTCTGAAAAGGTTGTTCGGGTGGAGATCTGCGCGAGACCGGGAACCGCGAGGCACAGAATGGCCACCACCCCGCCGAGACGCCAAATCCTGCGGGTTTTGAAGTTCGCCCAGAGGGTGCGGAACACCCCCGTTACTCCGCCGTTCATCATAAAACGATTCCTGTCAGTACTGTCGGCCGTCGTGACGAAAAGCCTTCGGATCCGGCGCAACAACACCAGCCCTTATAAGCCGAACACGCTTGAAGGGAATGGATATTGCACCCCATAGATACAGAAAACAACATTTCTAAGGGGATTTTGTGGCATTCTGGTGAAACTTTTCAACGGCGGAACGGTTCAAAGGTGTGGTTGACGATATGCCAGCCGCCGTCAATGCCATGGTAGGGCGCGTATTCAGGCGGAATGGGGAAGGGAGCGCATTCGATGACGGCCTGGATGGCATCATCCATCAGACGCCGGTCAGCGGGCGTTTCCAGCGCCATTTCCGGAGCCGGCTGCGGCCGGCGCGCCAGTGAGCCGTCCGGGTTGAGATAGATGATGACATGCACGGGTTTGTCGGCGCCGTAGGGAGCGCAGCGCTGCAGGCGGCTTTGAATGATATAGACCACATCATTGAGCCAACCGGCGCTGAGGCGGGGACCGGCGCCCTCGGGAGAGCCCAATGACCGGGCTGCTGAACGCGGCTGCTCGCGGCGCGGCTGCGGCGCGTTGAGAAGCTCGTCGACGCCGCTCAACAGCGGGTCCTTGGGTTTATTGGGCAAAGGTTTCGGCGCCGGAGTCGTCTTGGGGCTCAGGCGCGGTTTGCCCGGTGGAATCGGCGCGCGCTCGGGTAACGGAATCGGCGTCGGTTCCGGCTTGGGCGTCGCCGGCGGAGGTGTGGGCGTCGCCGGTATGGGTGTGGGCGTTGCCGGTGGTGTCGGAACGGGTGAGCGCGCGGGAGCGGGCGTCGCCGATGCTTCGAGCGTGACGGCGGGGCTTTCATCGGGCGGCGGTATGACGGGCTCGGGAGCCGGGGGCGGTGTATCGGGCGGCGCTGGTTCCGGCGCCGGAGGCGTTTCGGGTTCGGGAACCACCGGCGGCTGTCGCTCGGGTGGAGGCGGCGCTTCCTCCGGTGGTGCCGGAGGCGGCGGTGGTTCGTCCGGCGGGGTTTCTTCCGGTGGTTCAGGCGGAGACGGCGGCTCGTTTGCCGGCGCCGCGTGAACGGGAGGCAGCGGCGCCTGCTGGGGAACCTGCTCCTGAACCGTCTTCTCCTCAGGCGAACCTTCGGAGACGAGGCCGAGCTGCTCCGGCGAGATATACTCGAACGGCACCGCCGCATCGGTCTCGAGGGCTTTGGGCGGCGGCATGAACCCGAGCCACAGCACCGCGCCGATGAGCAGCGTGTGCAGCGCCGCGGACACATAATATCCCGGCGGCACCCGTTTCAGCATCGTCCGGAACTTCCCAGCGTTCCACACCGCTCACACGCCTTTCACTTGCTTTGTTCGGACAGTAACGAGAGTTTGCGGAAGCCCGCCCGGTTGACGGCGGCGACGACCTGCATCACCCGTTCATAATTCAGGGTTTTATCGCCGCGCACCACGACGACTTCTTCGCTGCTCCCGGCGGCGGCCTTGAGCTTGTCGGGGAAATCGGCGTCGGTGGTCGCGTCGCCGTTGATGAACACCTGGCCGGACGCGTTGATTTCAACGGTCAGCGGTTTACTGTCAAATTGAATCGGCGCCGAATTGGCTTTGGGCAGGTCCAGCGGCACGCCGCCGCTCATCAACGGCGCCGTCACCATGAAAATCACCAGCAGCACCAGCATGACGTCGATGAACGGAGTCATGTTGATCTCGTTCATGGGAACACGCTTCTGTCCGCGTCTTCTCCGGCCTGTTTGTAACGCCATCGTTTCAATCCTTCAAGCCGGGCGCGCCATGCGTTCGTCAATCTGACGGGAGAGAATCGCCGAAAACTCGTCGCCGAAGGTCTCGAGCCGTGTCTGGAATTTACCCACCTGCGCCTGCAGGCGGTTGAAGGCCAGAACCGCAGGAATGGCGGCGAACAATCCCATGGCCGTGGCGAACAACGCCTCGGCGATGCCCGGCGCCACCACCGCCAGGCTGGTATCCCGGGAGGCGGCGATGGACGTGAAAGCCACCATGATGCCCCAAACCGTGCCGAACAGCCCGATATACGGCCCGGCCGAGCCGATGGAGGCCAGAACCAGCAGGCCGCCCTCCAAGCGTTCGACCTCCCGTTGAATCGCGACGTCAATCACCTTGTCGATGCGCCGCGCCAGGCCCTGCAGGGTGCGGCCATCCCCGGCGAAAGAACGTTTCCATTCCCGCATGGCCGTCACGAACACCGAGGCCAGCCCCACCGGCGTGCGGTGCTCCAACACCGAATAGAGCTCCTCCAGGGATTTGCCGGACCAGAAGATATCCTCGAAGCGGTCAAACGCCTGGGCGGTGCGCGAAAACAACAGCGTTTTGTTGATGATGATGGCCCAGCACCAGAAGGAGGCCAGCAGCAGGCCGAGCATCACCAGTTTGACGACAATATGGGCTTGCCAGAACAGGCTCCACAGGGACATATCATGCACGGCAAGGACGGCATCGGCAGAGGGCATCAAAAACCTCGCGGAATATCAGGATGAAAACGAAAAACGGGCGGTGCACCGTATGACCGTTCTTTTTGTCGAATTTTTGACGGCCGACGGAGTCCGACTCCGGTCGGGACTCAGTGAAAAAGGCCCCTTCCCGAAAGAGGAAGGAGCCTCTTGAAAACTCGCGGGGACGCGGACGGGAAGGCGCGGATGCGCATCCTTCCCGGTGCGGTTACTCGGTTTCGCTCTTGACCTTGAGCACCTGGCGACCGTTGTACATGCCGGTTTTCAGGTCAATATGGTGCGGGCGGCGATATTCGCCGGAGCTCTTGTCTTCGACATAGGTCGGCGCCTTCAGGGCGTCCGCCGACCGCCGAAACCCCCGTTTCATCGGGGACGTCCTTCTCTTGGGAACGGCCATAGTCACTTCTCCACTTGGCAGCACCCGTCTTGAAGGCGCGCCGAACAATCACAACGTGCCGGGTATCGGTCCACTTCCCGGAGCGAAAACACCGTACATTTCAAAGCTATTTGCGTTTCGCGGTCACGCCGCCGCGGCTGCGGCGACCGGTTGCCGAAACGGCTCTTGAGCCGCGCCTTATACAGGGTGTTTGCGGTTCTGGCTAGTAGTAATCCCAAAAAAAGCGAAATTGCCGCGGCGTCTTCCCCGAACAACACTCCGGATAAATTTATTTCAATCGTCCGCCAAGCTTTCTCATCCGGCGTGCGTCTTATGGGCAGAACGGGAATGAAGACCGTTTCCGACAACCCCTTTACCACGGAGCATTCACATGACTGACGAGAACACCAACCATCCCAACCAGACCGAAACCACCCCAACCAACGAAACCACCGCAACCAGCGCAACCAACGCCGGAACCGGGTCTCATCAAAGCATTCACCCGCAAAAGCAACGGCATAGCCGCCTGTTCGGCACCGTTGCCGTTTGCGCCCTGCTGGCCGTCGGCGGCGTTGTGGTGATGCGCTATTCCGGCTCCGAGCTTTCGAACACGTTCTATTATGTCGGTGCGAACATGAGCTCCAACCGAGGCCTCGGCTACGCCCCGTCTTACAGCAGCGAGACGCGCAGCTCCCATACCGCTCCGTCGGCCCGCTCGGCCCCGGCCATGTCTGCGCCGCAGCCTGCCGCGCGTCAATGGGAACGGATTGAGATGGCCGAACTCGCCCCGGCCCGGGAGACCGCCCGGGAAATGGCC
>JAISTL010000264.1 GCA_031272615.1 Methylobacteriaceae bacterium
CGCCATTGTCGAAATCGAAAACATCCACCGGCGCATCGAGCGGCATGAGCCGCCGCTGCTGGCGGCCTTCGACGGCGCGCGGCAAATCGGCTTCGCCGTCATCGCCACCACGGCGACGCTCATCGCCGTGTTCCTGCCCATGGCGTTCATGACCGATATGCTCGGGCGGCTGTTCCGGGAATTCGCCATCATGCTGGCGGGCTCCATCTTCTTCTCCTGCGTCGTCGCCCGCACCCTGACGCCGATGATGTGCTCGCAGCTGATGAAACCGGTTCACGGCCGCATCCACCGGATGACCGAGCCGTTCTTCGAGGGCATGAACAACGGCTACCGCCGCATGTTGTCCTTTGCCATGCGCGTGCCGCTGGTGGTTCTCGGCATCGGTTTTCTGGTCTGCCTGGGCGCGGTGCAGCTGTTCCTCGCGATTCCCAAGGAGTTCGTGCCCAAGGAAGACCGCGGTTTCGTCATCGTGCGCCTCACCGCGCCGGAAGGGGCGACGCTGGACTACACGCGCGACCGGCTGTGGGAAGTCGCCAAGGTTGTCAAACCCTATGTGGACAAGGGCATCATCACCACCACCTTCATGGAGGTCTCCAACGGCTGGCAGCGGCCGTCACCGGTGAACACCGGCAGTTACAACGTCATTCTCGCGCCGTGGGATCAACGCACCATGACCCAGCAGGATGTGGTCGATGAGCTCATCGCCAAACTCGGGACGTTGCCGGGCGCGCGGCTCGATGTCATCGGCCGGCCGTCCATGGGCGCCGGTTTCGGCCAGCCCATCCAGTTCGTCATCGGCGGACCGGATTTCGAAACCCTGCGCGGCTGGCGCGACATCCTCATCGAGGAGGCCGAGAAAACAGGCAAATTCCACACCCTGATTTCCGATTATCAGGAGAACCAGCCCAATATCCGCATCAATATCGACCGCTCCAAGGCGGCGGACATGGGGGTTTCGGTCACCAATATCGGCCGCACCATGGAGCTGATGTTCGGTGAGACGGAAATCTCGACCTTCGTCAGCCGCGGTGAGGAATACCAGGTGATCATGCGCGCCCGCCCCGAAGACCGCGAGACGCCCAATGACCTCTCCAACACCTTCGTGCGCAGCGACAGCGGCCGTTTGGTGCCGCTGTCCTCCTTCGTGACGATTACCGAATCCGCCTCGCCGCAAACCCTGCGGCGCAAGGGCCGCGTACGCGCCATCACCATTCAGGGCTCGCTGGCGCCGGGAGTCTCCATGGGCGAGGGGCTGGAGACGCTGCGCCAGATCGTGCGCACCGAGCTGCCGGCGGAAACCATCGTCAGCTACGGCGGACAGTCCCGGCAGTTCATGGAATCCTCCAACACCATCTATGTCACCTTCGGCCTGTCGCTGCTGGTGGTGTTCCTGGTGCTGGCGGCGCAGTTCGAGAGCTGGATCAACCCGTTCATCATCATGCTCACCGTTCCGCTGGCATTGACCGGAGGCATGGCGGCGCTGCTGCTCACCGGCAAATCCCTGAACATCTACAGTGAAATCGGCCTGATCCTGCTCATCGGCCTGATGGCGAAAAACGGCATTCTCATCGTCGAGTTCTCCTCCCAGCTGCGCCAGCAGGGCAAGGAAACCCTGGAGGCGGTGATCGAGGCCTCGGTGCTGCGTCTGCGGCCGATTCTGATGACCTCCATCGCCATGCTCGGCGCCGCTTTCCCGCTGGCGTTCTCGGTCGGCGCCGGGGCGGAATCCCGCTCGGCCATCGGCACGGTCATCATGGGCGGCATTGTGCTGTCCACCAGCTTCACGGTGTTTGTCGTTCCGGCCATGTACCTGTTGATCGGCGGGCGCAGCCGTCCGCCCAACTATATGGCCCAGCTCATCGACAAGCTGCGCGAACGCCAGAACCGTCACGTCGCCGAACCGGCGGAGTGAATGAGCCAACCCCCGCCGGCCGCGCGCCTGTTCTCAGAGCGCCGCCGGCGGAATGCCCGTATCAATGACCTGCCGGTCGTGTTGCACCCGGGTGCGGCGGCGGATGAAGCCGAAGGCCAGCAACACCGGCAGCAGGGCCAGCTCCACATAGTACAGCAGGTAGAGGAAGGCGAACAGGTCCGGCAGGCCGTTGCCGCCGCGCATGGCTCCGGCGGGCAGATGACCGGAGGACACGGCGAAGGTCAGGGAGGCGGAAAGGACGACAACCCCGTAGAACGTGACCAGCCAGTCTTCAAAGTTCCGCCGCAACGCATAACGCATGAGAATGACGGCCAACAGGCCGATGGTCAAGGCCGAATATCCGTGACTCAACGGAAACCCCGACGCCTCCCGCGCCGAACTCCAGGCGCCGGTGAGAAAATCCACCGTCGGCAGGAAAACCAGCGCCGGCCACAGCGCCGAGGGCTGGTACAGGCGGAAGAACAGCTTGACCAGAGCCGGGGCGGCAAGGAGAATGACGGCCATAATCAGCACAAGGGAGATATAATCCCATGACATCAGCAGCTGCAGCGTGGCCGCCCGGATATGGTCCAGTGACGCCCGCTCGCTGATGAAGCCGTCCAGGTTCTCCCCCGGGACGAAGACGCGACGTGAGACGCGGGGGGCGTCGCCGCGCCGGGTAAAGGTCATTTCACTGTCCGGTTCGTCGACCACCGGACGTTCCGGCTCCGCAACGCGCGGAGCACCCACTATCGCCAAAATCCGCGCCAGCTCCCGGGCGTCGGGCTTCAGCACCAGGTTGCCGTCGGGCGAGTAGAACCAGCATGACAGGTAATCCGCCCCGCAGCTGCCGAGGATATACGGCGAACTTCGTTCCACCGATTCGGAAACGGTGCGGCCGTATTCGTCACGGACAGCGATGCCGTACCACTTTTCGCTTCTCCCGTCCCGGAACCGCCGCGTCATCGTGTACCGCAGCACGTTCACCCGGGTTCCGTCCGGAAGATAGGACGTCGC
>JAISTL010000014.1 GCA_031272615.1 Methylobacteriaceae bacterium
AAGCTGATGAGTTTCTGCGCCTTTTCCGGGAAGCACTGCACGAGAAAGTCAATGCGGATGTGCTGGAAACGCCGGATGGCGGAGGCGGACCCCAGCATGACAATCCATATGAAGGCGTAGCGGGCGAATTCCTCGGCCCAGATATTGGTGCCGTGAAACACGTAGCGCAGGACCACCTGGTAAAATATGACGATGGTCATGAGCATCAGCAAAACGATGATGAGCGCGTTGATCGTCCGCTCCACGCGGTCAAACGCCCTGATGATGTGGTGCACGTTCGCCTCCCGCAAGTGTGATTTGTCCGGGCTTTGTTGTTTTTTGCCCGTTCGCGTTACATTAGCCCGTTCGGCGCCGAAAAAAGCTGCGGCGCGGAGCCGTGACGGTGTGCCGGGAAGTGACATTCCGGTACACCGGTGTATGCCGGGCCGCGGGGAAGGGCGCCCGCGGCCCCGCGTCAAACCGGGAGTGTTACTTCACGGCTTTGATGTTTTCGACCCATTCCGCGAGATCGGGGAAGTTGTCCTTGACGACATTCTTGGTGGCTTCGCGGAAACTGGAGAGATCGGGCTCGATGATTTCGGCGCCGGCCTCTTTCCACTTTTCGAAACTGCCGCTCTCGCCGTCGGTGTTGAGCTGGCTGTTATAGGCCGAGGCTTCCTGCCCGGCTTCCAGAAGGGCCTTCTGAACGTCGGCCGGCAGCTTCTCGAAGTATTCCTTGTTCATCATGAAGACGTCGGCGCTCCAGCGGTGATTGGTCTTGATGAGGAACTTGCAGGCGTCGGCCAGTCCGAAATTGTAGGAGAGGATGGGCGGGTTCTCCTGGGCTTCGACGGTTCCCTGCTGAATGCCCGTCAGCACTTCGGCCATGGCCATGGGAGTCGGCTGGGTGCCCAAGGCCTGCCAGGTCTTGACGCTCATGTCGTCGGCGGGAACGCGGATTTTCAGGCCCTTCAGCTCATCCAGGTTGGTGAAGCGCTTGACCGAGGTGGTGACGCGAACGCCGCGGTAAGAGGGGCCGAACAGCTTCATGCCCGCCTGATCTCCGGAGTCCTTCAGAAGTTTGGCGCCGAGTTCACCGTTCCACATATTGTCGAAGTGGGCGCGGTCCCGATACATGAAGGGGACAAGGTCAAGCAGGGAAAGCTTGGTGTAACCGGGAATGGTTCCGAAGCCTTCGATGACGATTTCGTCGGTGCCGAGTTTCAGGCCCTCGATGATTTCACGGACGTCGCCGAGCACACCGGCGCCGTAGACTTCAATGATGACCTTGTTGCCGGTCTTCTGTTCAACGAGCTCCTTGAATTTCAAGGCTTCCATGTGTTTCGGGTCAGTTTCCGAATTGATGTGGGCAAGGCGCATCACAATCGGCTTGTCCTGGGCGACGGCGTTGCCCACCCATGTGAGAACCGCAATCGAGGCTCCGACAAACCATACAATCTTTTTCATTGAAAACTCCTCCTGTTGGTTGTGATTATCGTTATTTTCCAGAAGAACCCGCACCCTTCCCGAAGGGGGGCGCCGGGCCTCCCGGCCGGCACGTTTCCACTCCGACGGACAATCATTCATCCGGCAGATAGTTCTTTGCCAGTCGTTTGATCTGGCTGATTTTTTCGCGGGCGGTATCGTCCACCACGTAGTCTTCACAGGCGCGGACCACATGCCAGGCAACGGCGCGCGAGAACCGCTCGACGCTTCCTTCCTTCAATGCCTCGATGATTTCGCGGTGTTCCGTCATGTTCAGTTCATAAGTTTTCAGGCGCAGCGGAATGCTGTTGTTCCACAGATAGGCGAAATAGGTGAACCGGTTGACGTCCAGCGCCCGGTAGACACTGATGAGTTTGCCGTTGGCGCTGTCCATCATGTAGCGGCGATGGAAGCGGGTTTCGTATTCCACCCACTGCTCATGATTCACCGCCTCGTTCTTGTCGCGGATCAGTTGGCCCATGGCGTTCCACAGGAACTCCAATTCCTCGATCAACTCCGGGTCCCGGGCGGCGTTGCGGATGATCTCGGGTGCGTAAAAGATTTCGCACATCAGCCGCACGCCCATGTTTTCAATCAATTCATTGTTGGTGAACTTGCGGATGACCATGCTGCGGTTGGGGAAGGCCTCCACCAGCCCCTCGGCGCTGAGGCGGTTCAGGGCGTCCTTGATGGGCGTATGGCTGACGCCGAGATCCTCCGACAGTTCGCGCACCACCAGCTTTTTCCCCGGAAGGTACTTTCCGGCGAAGATGTCGGCGCGCAACCGCTTGGTCACCAGATCGACAAGGGAGGTGCTGATAAGCTTCTGAAAATCCGAATCGGACGGGGCGGATTCATAAGCCGGTGAACCGTCGGGATCATCGAATGGAGATGAGTTGCCCATGAAACACTCAAAAATTTACTTTAAAATTTTTAGGTAAATATATGGAATACGAACGACCTGTCAATCGAAAGGTTCGGGTGAGATTTGCGGGCAAAACAAAATTCACGCGTTATTTCAATATATTAAATCATATTGTCACGGGTATGCGCTCTCACTTGTCCACAGTTCGCGCTTCCGGCCCGGCGTTTCCGGTGAGCAGGTTGTTGTGGGTTGCGGCGTAACGGTGTTGTTCCCTTGGGGAACATGTTTTAAATTCACCGAATGAAACAATATCTCGACCTTTTGACTGATGTGCTGGAGCACGGGGTGTCCAAGGAAGACAGGACCGGCGTCGGCACGCGCTCGGTGTTCGGCCGGCAGATGCGGTTCGATCTCGCTGAGGGCTTCCCCTTGGTGACGACGAAGAAGCTGCATCTGCGCTCCATCATCCATGAGCTGCTGTGGTTCCTGAAAGGCGATACCAATGTGCGCTATCTCAGGGAAAACGGCGTGACCATCTGGGATGAATGGGCCGATTCGCAGGGCAATCTCGGCCCTGTCTACGGCAAGCAATGGCGTTCGTGGGCAAAACCGGACGGCGGCGTCGTGGACCAGATTTCGTGGGTCCTCGATGAAATCAAGCGCAATCCGGATTCACGCCGCCTGGTGGTTTCAGCGTGGAACCCGGCGGATCTGGACAAGATGGCGCTGGCGCCCTGCCACTGCCTGTTTCAGTTTTATGTGGTCGGGGGGCGTCTCTCCTGCCAGCTTTACCAACGTTCGGCGGATATTTTCCTCGGGGTGCCGTTCAACATCGCCGAGTACGCGCTGCTCACCGCCATGGTTGCCCAAGCCGCCGGCCTGAAATGCGGTGATTTCGTCCATACCTTCGGCGACGTCCATCTCTACCGGAACCATGTGGAGCAGGCACGGCTGCAGCTGACGCGGCAGCCGAGGGCGCTGCCGACTCTGTGGCTCAATCCGGACGTAACCGACCTCTTCGAATTCAGCTTTGATGACATTCGAATCGACGGGTATGACCCTTATCCCGGCATCAAGGCGCCGGTGGCGGTGTGAGCGGGATGACACCAGGGACGCAGCCGATGAACCTGACCGCGGTTTCGGACAAGCTGCACCGCGAGGCTATCCGCATTGTCATCGTCGCGGCGGTGGGCGACAACCGTGTGCTTGGCAGCGCCAACCGGCTGCCGTGGCGCCTCAAAACCGATCTGCGGCGTTACAAGGCGATCACCATGGGCAAACCGGTCATCATGGGGCGCAAGACCTATGAGTCCATCGGCAGGCCGCTGCCGGGGCGTGAAACCGTTGTGCTGACCCGGGACGCGTCCTTCGCTGCAGCCGGCGTTCTGGTGGCCCGCAGCCCGGAAGACGCGCTGGAAACCGCGCGGGAGCGGGCCGTGGCCATGGCGGCAAACGAAATTATCATCGGCGGTGGCGAGCAGATCTACGCGCTGTTTCTGCCGGTGGCGGATGTGCTGCGGCTGACGCACGTGCACGCGAGCCCGGATGGGGACGCGTGGTTTCCGCGATTCGATGCGGGGGCGTTTCACAAGATTTATCAGGAGCATGTTCCGGCGGGCAAAGATGACTCCTGTTCTTTCGATTTCACGGATTACGAGCGGTTGTGAATACTATTTCCCGGATTTACGATATTACCGCTCTGGAAGTCATGGGGGCTTTGTGTTAGAAGCGCCCGTTAGCAGAAATACTTACTCCAATCAATGAAGGAACGGCTGGAATGCCTTGGAATAATCAAAACGGCGGCCCGTGGGGACAACACGGCGGCGGAACAGGCGGCGGGTCCGGAGGCGGAGGTCCGTGGGGGGGAGGGCCGCGTAACGGTTCAACTCCACCGGATTTGGACAGAATCATTCGTCGCGGGCAGGACCGGTTGCGGGACATGTTTCCCGACGGCGGCGGCTTCGGCTTCGGGCGGATTCTGGTGATCGTGGTGCTGGCGGTTGCCGTGTGGCTGGCGACGGGCTTCTATACGGTGAGTACCAACGAGGTGGGTATCGAGCTCGTATTCGGGCGGTTCATCAGCAAAACGAACACCAACGCCGGTCTGCAATACAACTGGCCCTATCCCATCGGCACCGTGGTGAAGCTGGATGTGACGGAACAACGCACCATCACCGTCGGTTACACCAATAACGCCGCCGGGCGTCAGCCGGTGCTGGAGGAAGCGCTGATGCTGACGGGGGACGACAATGTCGTGTTCAT
>JAISTL010000017.1 GCA_031272615.1 Methylobacteriaceae bacterium
CAGACGATGATGCAGTTGTCGTTCTTGTCCCGCACCACCTCCATCTCATATTCCTTCCAGCCGAGCACGCTTTCCTCGATGAGCACCTCGTTGGTCGGGCTGGCGTCGAGGCCGCGCTCGACAATCTCCAGAAACTCCTCGCGGTTGAAGGCGACGCCGCCGCCGGTGCCGCCCAGCGTGAACGACGGCCGGATGATGGCCGGCAGCCCCACTTCCGCCAGCGCCAGCAGCGCCTCACCCAGGGCAAACTCCTGATAGCGTTTGCGCCGTTCGTTCTCCCCGGCGTCCCAACGGGCGGCGAAGGCGTTGACCTGGCGGCGGATTTCCGCCTCATCCAACTTCTGCGCCTCGATTTTCGCCACTTCGGCCTTGAAGAAGGTTTCGTCGGCCCGGCGCAGGCGCTGGGCGTTGGCCATGCAGGAGCGCGGCGTTTCCAGGTTGATGCGCGCCATCGCCTCGCGGAACCGGTTGCGGTCCTCCGCCTTGTCGATGGCATCGGCGGTGGCGCCGATGAGCTCGACGCCGAATTCCTCCAGCACGCCGGATTTCTGCAGCGCCAGCGCGCAGTTCAACGCCGTCTGGCCGCCCATGGTCGGCAGCAGCGCGTCGGGGCGCTCTCTGGCGATGATTTTCGCCACCACCTCCGGGGTGATGGGTTCCACATAGGTGGCGTCGGCGAATTCCGGATCGGTCATGATCGTCGCCGGATTGGAATTGACGAGAATGACGCGATAGCCTTCTTCTTTCAGCGCCTTGCACGCCTGGGCGCCCGAGTAATCGAATTCGCAGGCCTGCCCGATGATGATCGGCCCGGCGCCGATGATCATGATCGAGGAAATATCTGTCCGTTTCGGCATGGTCGTCCCTGTTGTCTCAAACCAGGAAAAATCTTGGATGTTCGGCTTGTTTCACCAACCGCCCGCCTGAGGGGCGGAAACCGCGCCCGACACGCCGGGCGCATGGCCCCACGGTTATCGTCGTTCGCCCCGGCGCGTTTTGTATTCGGCCATCATGGCGGTGAAGCGGTGGAACAGATAATGGCTGTCATGCGGGCCCGGCGAGGCTTCCGGGTGATACTGCACGGAAAACGCCGGCTTGTCGACGAAGCGGATGCCGCAATTGCTCCCGTCAAACAGTGAAACATGGGTCTGCTCGACATCGGCCGGCAGCGTCTCCGGGTCAACGGCAAAGCCGTGGTTCATGGACACGATTTCCACCTTGCCGGTGGCGAGGTCTTTCACCGGATGATTAGCGCCGTGGTGCCCCTGGTGCATCTTGCGGGTCGCGCCGCCGGCCGCCAGCCCCAGCATCTGGTGCCCGAGGCAGATTCCGAACACCGGAACACCTTTATCCAGCATGGCCTTGATAACCGGAACCGCGTACTCTCCCGTCGCCGCCGGGTCCCCCGGGCCGTTGGAGAGGAACACCCCGTCGGGTTCCAGCGCCAGAATGTCATCGGCGCCGGTCGTCGGCGGCACAACCGTCACCCGGCAGCGGGAATCCACCAACAGGTTGAGAATATTGCGCTTGATGCCGTAATCCACCGCCACGACGTGGTACTCCCCGCCCTCGATATGCGGGTAACCGCCGCGAAGCGTCCACTTGCCGTGGTCCCACGGGAAGGTGCTGTGTCCGGCCACCCCCGGCACCAGGTCGAGCCCGCTCATCGACGGCAGCTGCGCCGCGCGTTTTTTCAGGGCCTCATAATCGAAAACGCCTGACGGCTCATGGGCGATGACGGCGTTGGGCATCCCCTTTTCCCGGATGAGCGCGGTGAGCGCCCGGGTGTCGATGCCGGACACGCCGACGATGCCGCGCTTTTTCAACCAGGCGTCAAAATGCGCCGCCGCCCGCCAGTTGGACGGGCCGGTAATCGGCTCCGACACCACGACGCCGGAAACCCCGCACGCCACCTCCCGGTTCACGCCCTCGATGTCGTCATCATTGACGCCGACATTGCCGATATGCGGAAAGGTGAAAGTGACAATCTGCCCCGAATAGGAGGGGTCGGTGAGGATTTCCTCGTAGCCGGTCATGGCGGTGTTGAAGCACACCTCTCCGGACGATGTGCCGGACGCGCCGATGCCGAAGCCTTCCACCACCGTGCCGTCAGCCAGCACAAGCGCCGCCGTCGGCCGGGTTTCGGCCTGCCACGCGTCATCGTTGTTCAAGTGACCGGTATCGGACATTTCGGCATCTCAAAACTGAACCCGCCGCAACACGCGGCCTTCATCCGGCTTGCTATAGCGGCACTGTTCCATAATAGCAAAGCATTTGCGTTTAATCCACGGAAATGCCGCCGGCAACGCTTATCCCTTCGGCGAACGGGAAGGAGGCGGGAGTCACACCCCGCGACCCTGCCGTTACAGCGACATGGCGCCATCGATGAGGATATTGGCGCCGTTGAGGAAACCGGCGTCCTCATCGGCGGCGAACAGGATGGCGGCGGCGATTTCCTCGGATTTGCCGAGACGCTTCATCGGTTGCCGGGCGATGAAATCCTTCAGTGCCTGTTCCGGGTCCGGCGACGAGGCGATGCGCTGATCCAGCGACGGCGTGTGCACGGTTCCGGGCGAAACGCTGTTGACGCGGATGCCGTATTTGATGAGATCGGCGGCCATGGACTTGGTCAGGCTGATCAGCGCGCCCTTGGAGGCGCTGTAGGCGGCGCGGTTGATGACGCCCTTCACCGCCGCCACCGAGCTGACATTGACGATGGCGCCGCCGCCGCGGGCCCTGAGATGGGGAATCGCCGCCCGCGACACCAGGAAAACCCCGGTGGCGTTGGTCTCCATGGTGCGCTGCCAGTCAGCGAGCGTGGTATCCTCGATGGTGCCGCCCAGCACGATGCCGGCGCAGTTCACCAGAACATCCAGGCCGCCGAAGCGGGTCACGGTTTCCGCCACCAGGCGTTCGGCGTCGGCCTCCTTGGAGACATCCGCCTGGACAAACAGCACCGGATGGCCGCTCTTCGCGAGTCCTTCAGCGGTTTTCGCCGCGGATACGCTCAGCGAATTCACCACCACCCCGGCGCCTTCCGCCGCGAATCGCTCCGCCGTCGCCTTGCCGATGCCGGCGCCGGCCCCCGTAATCAACACCACTTTTCCCTTGAAGCTCATGGTTTTTCTCCTTCCGCCCCGGCCGCCTCCGATAGGGGTGAAGCCGCCCGGCGCCCCGTTTACCTGATTTGTGGCCTCATAGCACGGATACCGCCAAACAGAAACGAAAACGGCGGCGTTGAACCGCCGCCGTTCTCTTTATGTTATGTCAACAAAGGCTGACGCCGTTATTCTTCGGCAATGGCCAGCACGTCGTCGCCATAGGCGTCCTTCTGCGTGTCCTTGATGCTCATCAGCACCGACCAGCGCCGGAACGCGCCGATGAAGATGAACAGCATCAGAACCATGACCAGGCAGGCCAGGACCCAGAGAACCGTTTGTCCTTTCGGATAATACGTTCCCGTCACCTGGAGATAGCCGGCCCAGAAGGTCACCAGCGCCATGATGATGCCGGGGATGGCCGTGGTCAGCACCAGTTTGCCGCGGTTGAGGCGCATCAGCAGCGTGGTCGCGACGATGAGGCCGCAGGCCGCCAGCAGCTGGTTGCAAATGCCGAACAACGGCCAGATGCTGGAGATGTCGCCCGTCCAGACCAAATAACCCCAGGAGAGGGTGAAGATGATACTGGTCGTCACGACACCGGGCCACCAGCTCTTGTCGTCGAACTGCGGGATGAACTTGCCGATGAACTCCTGCAGGAAGAACCGGCCGACGCGGGTTCCGGCGTCGATGGCCGTCAGGATGAACACCGCCTCGAACATGATGGCGAAGTGGTACCAATAGGCCATCAGGCTGTCCATGAACGGAATGCTGGAGAAGATGTGCGCCATGCCGACGGCCAGCGAAACCGCGCCGCCCGGACGATGCATCACGTTCTCCTGCACGCCCGCGGCCAGCCGCTCCAGATCCACCGTCTGGGTGAATGCCGGATGGGTTGTGGCGAGAGCGTCCCAAGCCGCCTGGGATGTATTGATGGCGAAGTAGTCCGCCGGAACCAGGGTGCACGCGGCGATCAAAGCCATGATGGCGACGAAGCCTTCCATGACCATGGCGCCGTAGCCGACGAACAGGATTTCAGGCTCGGAGCCGACCATCTTGGGAGTCGTGCCGGTCGCGATGATGGCATGGAACCCGGAGATGGCGCCGCAGGCGATGGTGATCATCACGAAGGGCAGAACCGGTCCGCCGATGATCGGGCCGCCGCCGCCGATGAAGTCCGTCAGGGCGGGCATCTGAATTTGCGGCCATACGCACAGGATGCCGATGGCGAGGGCGATGATGGTGCCGATTTTCAGATAGCTGGAGAGATAGTCGCGCGGCAGCAGCAGCAACCACACGGGCAGAATGGAGGCAACGATACCATAAACCACGAGGGCGATTTTCACGACGTCGGGGCTCCAGTTGAACACGGCGTTCAACGAGTCGCTGGCCACCACATAAGGACCGGCCAGAATGGTGAAGAACAGCAGAACCACGCCGATGAGGCTGCCGCCCTTGACGTCGCCCGCGCGCCACTGATGCATGTAGAGACCCATGATCATGGCGATGGGAACGGTGGCGACGATGGTGAAGGTTCCCCACGGGCTGCTCTGCATGGCGTTGACCAGAGCCAGGGACAACCCCGCCAGGGTCAGGATCAGAATGCAGAGAATGCCGATGGAGGCGACCATACCGGTCACCGGGTCAATTTCGGCATGGGCGATGGAGGCCAGAGAGCGGCCTCTGTGACGCACGGACGCGAACAGCACGACCATGTCATGCACGGCGCCGGCGAACACCGTACCGAAAATGATCCACAGGGCGCCGGGCAGGAAGCCGAACTGCGAGGCCAGAATGGGGCCAAGCAACGGGCCGGCGGCGGCGATGGCGGCGAAGTGGTGCCCGAACAAAACATATTTGTTGGTGGGCACAAAGTCTTTGTTATCATTGTATTTTACGGCCGGGGTGGCCCGATCCGCCTGCAACCTCAACAGGTTGTTGGCCAGATACAGTCCGTAGAACCGATAGCCGATAGCAAAAATGCCGAGCGCCGCAAGAAGCAATGTGACGGCATTGATACCGTTTAGAAATTCCATAATCATCTCCCCCGATTTACAAGAGTTGAGGTGTATTGAGTGACCTGACAACGGGAACCAACCGGTTCCGGATTACGCAAACTGAATTACAGGCGACCTCCCTGTTCTCACGAGCCAACACACAAAGGAGTCTTTCTGATGTGATCGCATCAAACTCACCCGCGGATGGGCTTATTCGATAACGGCTCCAGTGTTATTTCATTCACAAGCATCTGGCAACACCATAACAACAATTTACGCAAATTAAACAACCTGAATACACATGAACTGAGTCATACCCCGTGAGAGTGATTGTGGGGGACGGCGGCGCCAAAGCCTTGACAGGGAACAAACACGCCGTCATCGCCCCGGGTTGCGGTCCATCGGCGGGAAGTTTTCGCTTGTCAAACCGCAGCCCTTGCCGCATGGAAAGAACGGTCGCCCGGGACAGCGGTTTAGCTTTCGGGGCACGCGGCGGGGGTTTTCTGATGGATTTCTTTCTTTATGTGCTGTTGCCCGGTGCGGTTTTTTTTGTGATCGTGTGGTCCCTGATTCGGCTTCTGCCCGACGATACCTTTTTCATCAATGATTTCAGCGGAATCCCGCCGCTCGATAAAGAATATGAGAAGGAACTCTACTTTCAGAAGAAACGGCGGGAGCAGCGGGGTGACGGCCC
>JAISTL010000033.1 GCA_031272615.1 Methylobacteriaceae bacterium
TGGTGGGAATGTCGTGGAGCGTGCCGCACATCGGCGTGCTGACCGCCATGGGCGGCGTCATTCTCGGACAGATGCTGGGAGCGCTGGTGCTGGACAATATCGGCGCCTTCGGGCTGCCGATCCATCCGGTTTCCCCTGCCCGTATCGCCGCCGTGCTGATGATCGGCGGCGGGTTGTTTCTCTCCCGTCTTTGAGAGGTCGGCGGAATACGCTGCCGGCGGCCTGCGGATCCGTGACCGCGCCGCCGGCCGTATTTCTCAGGCCTTGGGCGGCGCGCCGACACGGGCGCGATGCAGCTCGAAAAGATCGGTGAAGTTGGCGATGGACATCAGGTGGGCGTAAATCCAGCCGAGGAAGCCCTGCTGATGCAGGAACTCCAGGTCCGCCGCGGGGAGTTTGCCGAATTTCTCCTCGTCGACGGCGAGAAAATCCTGAATATGGAACTTGGAGCCGTCACTGCCGGTGATGTCGGCATTGCGGCGAATCAGCAGGCCGCGTTTGTCGAGCTCGGCGACGAACACCTTGGTCCGCTCGATTTGCCGCCCGAATTCCTGCAGGAACTTGAGGGCGTTGTCGAGGAGCTCGCTGTTGGAGCCGTCATCGTTGAACAGCGGCACCCCCTCGGATGTGCTCCAGCCCGCATAATCACGGTCCAGGCAAACCGTCAATTCCTCCGGCCCCTTGCCGGTTTCCGCCAGCACAAACGGATAGCGGCGGATGAAGGCGGGAATATAGGCGCCCTTGCGCCAGCGGCCGTCGGCATCGATATTGTCATTCTCATCCTTCTTCAGCCCGAGGATGGCGATGGGCCCGAGGTTTTCCTTCTCGCCGGAAAACACCACCGGATGATAACGCGCGGCGCTGTAAAACTCGGCGCCGGCAAGCGGAACCATATGGGCGGTGCGGGCAAAGGCGAAATCCTGCTGCGGTTTCAGCCGGAGGTCCTTGTGTTCCTGGCGCGACAGCGGCTCGATTTTATTGTAGAATATCATGGTTGGCATGGATATGTCTCTCAGTTGTGGCGGGCCTCCGGTTCTCGCGGGCCCGTTCCCGGCGCCCCTCCCCGTCAGCTTCATCGGTGGTCACTATTTCAGGAGGAAACGGCAAGGTCAAGGAATTGCGAACGCCGCGCCGCCGTCCTGCACGGGAATTTACACCGCCCGCGTCGCCAAGGCGGCCGTGACACCGGCGAAATGTTTTGATTGTCACACGGAAACCGCTGCCCATGTGAGTGTGTTGGCCCCCGGTGTCACTTTTCCGGCCTGCAAGCACCTCCTGTCTGTCATATAGGACGGAGCGGCCGCGGAACAAGCGAAGGCCCGACACATGGAAAAGCCCCGGGGGGCGCCCGGGGCTTTTCGAATTCCGAACACTGTCCGATGACAAAACTAGACTTGCAGATTTACCGCTGATGTCTTGCCGGTGCGACGATCCGTCTGCAACTCGTAAGTGATCTTCTGACCTTCGGTCAAACCCTGAAGACCGGAGCGCTGAACGGCCGAAACATGCACAAACACGTCTTTGCCGCCGTTTTCCGGTTGAATAAAACCATAGCCTTTTTGGTCGTTAAACCACTTTACCGTACCCGATTCCATGGGAGGTCCTTAATCGTTATAGATATGCACGTAGGCGCGAACATCGCGCCCGGTTGGAAGTCGATTGGAGAGAGAGTCTGTGGCGGGCTGCGCCACCGCGGGCGGCGCTTTACGGCCAAGTCGTCCGGCCAAGTCGATAGGATAGAGTAACCTAAATTACAGTAAATGCAAATGAAATTCTTGTTCGCTGCCCGAAATGTTCCGCTTTGGACAATTTCATCAATGAAAATAATGGGATAGCATGGAACCACGCGTGACGGCCGTCGCCCACCAGAGAGCGATTCATTGCCGGAAACGCCCGTCAAAACAACAACAGAACAGCAAACGAAATAAAGATTACGGCGAACAGGTAATCAAACAGGCGCAGCAGAGCCGGGCGCCTCTGCAGCACGCCGACAAACTGCTGGGCGACGAGAATCAGCGCGGCGCTGAACGGCATGGTGAACACCACGAAATACAGCCCCAGAAACAACAGTTTGCCCCAGGCCCGCGGGTCCCCGGCCGAAACAAACTGCGGCAGGAAGGTGATGAAGAAAAAAATGATTTTCGGGTTGGTCAGGTTGATGCCGAGGCCGACGAGAAAATTCTTCCGCACCGTCAGCGACGTCTCTGCCGGCCCGCCGTGCGCGGCGACATTGAGCTTCGAGCCGGAGCGAATCGCTCCGACGCCCAACCAGCACAGATACAGCGCTCCGCACACCTTGAGGGCAAAGAACGCTTGCGGCGAGGCCAGCATCAGCGCGGACACCCCGAGAGCCGCCAGAAAGGCGTGCACCACAATGCCGGCGTTGATGCCGAAAAGACAGGCGAACGCCGCCGCGCGACCTTCACTCATGACCTTGGAAATCATCAGCATCATGTCCGGTCCGGGCGTCAGCCACAGGGCGAAGGCGGCGCCGGAAAACGCCAGAAGCACAGCATAATCAGGAACAAAACCGAAAACAGACATGTCAGCTCCTTGCGGACTCCTTGCGCACTCCATAAAGCGGCGGGCTTGGACAAACCGGCGCGCCGACCGTCCGGCGGGTGTGGGGGAACCGGCGGCGAACCGGACCGAAGCCCGGTCGCCCGGCCCGTTTCCTTAAGGCGGTTTATTCCCGGGCGCAAGGGGTATGACGGTTGTCAACAAACCGGAAAAACCGGCTTCACTCTGGACATTCCCGGTGAATGCGCGTAGTTCTGTGGGCCGTTATACCCCACGTCAACGCTCTTCGCG
>JAISTL010000058.1 GCA_031272615.1 Methylobacteriaceae bacterium
TGCGTACCAGCAACGCCAGCCAGGGCGGCAAACTCACCATCGCCCGCGTGCTGCGCGGCTCCTTCAAAGACAGCGACACCGTCACCGGCTCCAACGGCGGCGAATCACGCATCGCCGGCCTCAACATGTTTACTGCCAAAGGGTTGAGCCGTATCCCGGAAGCGGTGGAAGGCGTGGCGGTCGGCTTCTCCAAGCTCGACGCCATTGCCACCGGCGAGGCGTTTACCACCGACAGGAACCCCCCTGCCCCGGTGGTCAGCATCACCATTCCGCAGCCGGTCTACGCCTTCACCCTGAAGGTCAAGGACCGCAAGGACGACGTGCGCCTGTCGTCGGGCCTCGCCAAGCTCATCGAGGAGGATCCGTCGCTGATCTTCGAGACCAATCCGGAGCTGGGCGAAGTGCGCCTGCTCGGCCAGGGCGAAATGCACCTCAGGGTGACGCTGGAACGGCTTCTGGCCCGCTATCAGGTGGCGGTGGATACCCGCAAACCCAAGGTGGGATACCGCGAAACCATCAAGCAGAACGCCTCGGCCCGCGGCCGCCACAAGAAACAGAGCGGCGGACACGGCCAGTTCGGCGACGTGGTGCTGGAGGTCAAGCCGCTGCCGCGCGGCGAAGGCGTGCAGTTCAACGAAACGATCACCGGCGGCGTGGTACCGCGCAACTACATCCCCTCGGTGGAAACCGGCGTGCTCGATTACGTCAAGAAGGGGCCACTCGGCTTCCCGGTGGTGGATGTCGCCGTGACGCTCACCGACGGCTCCTATCACCCGGTCGATTCGTCCGACGCCGCCTTCCAGATGGCGGCACGCATCGGCATGTCCGAGGCGATGAGCGCCGCCAAACCGGTGCTGCTGGAGCCGATTCTGTCCATCGAACTGTCGGTGCCGAGCGACGCCACCTCCAAGGCGACGGCGCTGGTGTCGGAACGGCGCGGGCAAATCCTCGGGTTTGACGGCAAACCCGACTGGGAGGGCTGGGACGTGGTCAACGCCTACATTCCGGAATCGGAAGTGGGCGACCTCATCATCAAGCTGCGCTCCGCCACCGCGGGCTCCGGCTCGTTCACCACCAAGTTCCACCATATGGAGGAACTCTCCGGCAAGGCCGCGGAAACGGTGGTGGCGGAAGCCGCCGCCGCGGCTCAGCAGAACTGACGCTCCCCGGTGAGTCGGGATTCGAGTTTACACCGGGCGCGGCGTTCCCCGCGCCCGGTTTTTTGTGGCGCAGCGGCGGGTTGGCGTAACGCGCCGGCCGCGACTCGCGCGGCGGGGCTCCGCCGCCTGCGGATGGCGCAAAAAAAAGGGCCGGGCTTATGAGCCCGGCCGAGGTATAGGTTTGACTAAGTCAAAAACCTTCCAGAGGGGAATGGTTGAAGCGGCTCGCTGGGAGGAGATAGCGTCACCGCTGCATTTCAACCATCACCCTTATCGTCCATTTTATCGAAAATTGCAATTGATAATTAAGCAATGCAGCTATGCGTAAATTGCATATCATATGAACCATTAGCCTTTAGTATTGCACCTGACGCTTCACTGCAAAATTTCGCTAACCATGTATCCGCTTGTTTTATTGGCGTTGCCGATATCTGGTATGGTACAGGCGTATCAAAAACGCCGTTCACGGTCGCATAATCGGAGATTTTGCTCTGTTTGTTAAAAAGGAAACGTCCCGGTATCACAGGGTGTGATTCCGATAACGATGATAACAAAACCCGGCAGGCCGCACCATTGGCCAATGGTCTATCTGTCACGGGCGGCGGCGGCCGCTGTTATGGATTCACGAATTCTTGTGAACAATCGCACAAAAAACGCGGGCCGCCGCAGAGACGTTTCTTCTGTTGATTTCGGCCGGAGCGGTTTGTAATAAGCCTGCAGCAACCCCCCTCGAACGACAGGCGGCAAACCCATGAACACCAGCAGTTATTTCGACGTCTCCCAATCCCGCCGGGAGTATACGAAGGGTGGTCTCCGCCGGGAAAACCTGACGAAGAACCCTCTGGATCTGTTTGATCTGTGGCTGAGACAGGCCTGCGACTCAGGCATCGACGACCCGACGGGGATGTGCGTGGCGACGGTGGACGAAACCGGACAGCCCTACCAGCGCATGGTGCTGCTCAAGCACTACGACGCGCGCGGTTTTGTGTTCTACACCAATCTCGGCAGCCGCAAGGCGCGGCACATCGCCGGCGACGCCCGGGTGAGTCTGCTGTTTCCGTGGCATATGCTTGACCGCCAGGTGATTGTTCTGGGCGCCGCCGAACGCGTCGGCAATCTGGAGGTGTTGAAATACTTCCACAGCCGCCCGCGGGAAAGCCAGATTGCCGCTTATGCGTCGCGCCAATCCAGCCGGATTTCGGCCCGCGGCATCCTGGAGGCGAAGTTTCTTGAAATCGCTCAGAAATTCAAGGAAGGGGAAATTCCGCTGCCGCGGTTCTGGGGCGGATTCCGCGTCATTCCCCAATCCATCGAGTTCTGGCAGGGCGGGACGAATCGCCTGCATGACCGCTTCCTCTACGAGCGCGCCGGAGACGGCTGGAGCGTCGACCGTCTGGCGCCGTAGCTCTCAGTGGCTCCAGCGCTGGGACGATGAGATGAGGAACTCGCGGAAAGCCTGGACCCGGGCCACGGAGCGCATTTCCTCGGCATAGACGAGATAGGTGTCGAGGAACGGGGTTTCCATTTCATGGACGATGACCGGCTTGAGATTGCTGGAGCCCTCCGACACATAGTCGGGCAGCAGGGCGATGCCGGCGCCGTCTTCCACCGCGCTTTTCAGGGCGCTCAGGTTGTTGACGGTGAGGTGATACGGACGCGGCGGCTGGCCCTTGCGCCCGACCGTCGCCAGAATGTGCACGCCGGAGAGGTAACTCGGCGCGTCGCCGCCCACCGCCAGAAGACGATGATTGTCGAGGTCCTCCACGGTTTTCGGCTTGCCGAAGCGGCGCAGATAGTCCACCGAGGCGTAAATCTGGAAATGGATGGAAAACAGCCGGCGCTGAATCAGGTTGGCCTGCTCCGGGCGCCTGAGTCGGATGCCGATGTCCGCCTCGCGCATGGTGAGGTCGAGTTCACGGTCGTCCAACAGCAGCTCGATGTGCACATCCGGGCACAGTTCCATGAACTCGGGAATACGCCGGGACAGCCAGATGGAGCCGAGCGCCACCGTGGTGGTGACCTTGAGAAGCCCGGAGGGGCGCTCCTTGTTGTCGGTCAGCCGCGCCTGGACGGTATCCAGCCGCTTGTGTATTTCCCGCGCGGTGCGGAACAGCAGCTCCCCCTGCTCGGTGAGAATCAGCCCGCGGGTGTGGCGGTGGAACAGCGGCACGTTGAGGTCCCGCTCCAGGGCGGCGATCTGGCGACTCACCGCCGACTGGGACAGGCCGAGATGCTCGCCGCCCTGGGTCAAACTGCCCGCTTCCGCCACCGCATAAAATACCCGAATGCGATCCCAATCCAGTGACATGCCGTTGTTCCTGTTGATGGCCCGGTTAGCGCCGGACAGATTACAAACCCTGCTCCGTCAGATACCGCTCGGCTTCCAGCGCCGCCATGCAGCCCATGCCCGCGGCGGTGACCGCCTGCCGGTAGGTGTCGTCGGCAACGTCTCCGGCGGCGAAGACACCGGGCACGCTGGTCGCCGTCCGCCCGGGTATGGTCCTGATGTAACCACCCGGCTTCAACTCCAGCTGCCCCTCGAAAATCTCCGTCGCCGGCTTGTGGCCGATGGCGACGAACAGCCCGTCAACCGGGAGATCGCGGATGTCGCCGGTGATGGTGTCCTTCAGCTTCAGGTGGGTCACCGAAGGCGGTTCGTCGGCGCCGCAGATTTCGTTCACCACCGAGTTCCACGCCATTTTGACATTGGGAGCGGCAAACAGGCGATCCTGCAGAACTTTCTCGGCCCTGAGGCTGTCACGGCGGTGAATTACGGTCACCGACGAGGCGATGTTGGCGAGATAGAGCGCCTCGCCCACCGCCGTGTTGCCGCCGCCGACCAGCGCCACCGGCTTGTTCTTGAAAAAGAATCCGTCACAGGTGGCGCAGGCGGACACGCCATAGCCCTTGAATTTCTTTTCCGACTCGATGCCGAGCCAGCGCGCTTCGGCGCCGGTGGCGACGATCAGCGCGTCGCAGGTGTAAACAGCACCGGAATCGCCGGTCAAGCGAAACGGCCGCGAAGACAGGTCAACCCCGACGATGTAATCCGTCTCGATGCGCGCCCCGACCTTCTGCGCCTGCTCGCCCATGCGCTCCATCAGTTCCGGGCCATTCACCGGTTCGGCAAAACCGGGGAAGTTCTCGACGTCGGTGGTGATGGTCAGCTGGCCGCCGACCTCATAACCGGAAATCAGCAACGGGCTCAAGTTGGCCCGCGCCGTGTAGATGGCGGCGGTGTAACCCGCCGGGCCGGACCCGATGATCAGGACTTTCTCGTGTCGTTCGCTCATGCGCTTCTCCGGGAACGGACCCAAGCCGCTCCACACCGTTTCATGGTTCGCGACGCAGCCGACGCTGCGCCTGGTGATTCTCCCACGCCGCGCGGAGTCTGCCGGCGATGACGGGAGTGGAATCCAGCGGGGCATGGGGTGTGCCGGTGAGCGTGCCGTCAAAATCGAAGGCGACGCCCATCTTCTTCAATTCCGCCAGGTCCCGGTCGAATTTGGCGTGCCCGCCCTGAGGCGCAAACAGCAACATCGGAGCGCCGCTCGCCGCCGCCTCTCCGACCAGGTTATAAGAATCCGTTGTCACAATAACCCATTCCGCCAGAGCAAGCAGGCTGATATAGGGGTTTTCCCCAGTTCCATCCCACAAAAACACCGGAAAGCGCCGGGCGATGTCCTTTACCGCGGCCTCGAGGTCCGGCGGAGTCCGCCGCGACAGGGTGATCATCAGGTAGGCGCCGGCGGCGGCAAGACGCGCGAGGCCATCGGCAAAGGCGCGGATGTTCCCGGGGGTGAAGTGGTGGTGGCGTCCGTTGCCGCCGACCAGAACCGCGACACGCGGCGTGCGGGCCGGGTCAAGGCGTGAGTCGGGGGCGCGGCGGGCTTCGCTCAAACGGTCCGCCGAAACCCGGTGGGGCGGCGTCAGGGTTTTGAACACGTTGGGGCCGTCAACGGCGTCATGCAACGGCGCCCAGATGAAATCGGCGGTGTCGGGGCCGGTGCGCGGGTCCTTGAGGAATACGGTGAACACCCCACCGCCGCTCGCTTTGCGGATTTCCCGCAGGTACGGAACCGAACGGCGCCCGGAGGCCATCACACACATGGGAAAGGGCGGCGCCAGGGCGGAGTGCGGCGCGCGGCAGGACTCCGCCGGGTCAACCGGGCCCCACGGCATGGCGAAACTCCATGGCGCACGCGGCGCTACACGCTTGATTTCCGGAATGATTCCCAAGGAGGCGGCGACACCGATACATTGCTGCTCGTCGCCGGCCTTGCCGTCGGTGATGATCCAGCACGATACGTCCTGCAAGCTCCCTCCATAAAAAACGGTTTATAGCGTGATTATTATAATAAAATTTCTCAGTTCTTATAATAATATTTCGCGAGTTGTGTCACCACATTATTGCGGCCAGCCGCAGCCAAACCGCTCATATCAGGAAACCGGGGCCATGCAGCGAAAACTCGATTCCGTCGACATCGCCATTTTACGGGAACTCCAGTCCGACGGAAACATCACCAATGTGGAGTTGTCCCGCCGTGTCGGCCTGTCCGCTCCCCCGTGTCTGAGACGCGTCCGGGCGTTGGAAAACGACGGAATCATCACGGCTTACCGCGCTGTTCTCAATCCCAAGTCACTCGGTTTCGAAGTGGTCAGTTTCGCCATGGTTCAGCTCAACTCCCAAGGAAAGGCCGATTTGGACGCTTTTCAGGAAGCGATCAGCAACCTGCCGACGGTGCGCCGCGCCTGGTCTCTCTCCGGCGAGACGGATTTCCTGCTGTTCTGCGTTTCACCCAACCTGACGGCGTTCCAGGAGTTTGTCCTCAACCTGACCGGCCTGCCGAACGTGCGCGTCGTCCGCTCGGCTCTCTGCCTCGAACACGTGAAAGACGAACCGTTTGTGCCGCTGGACAAAGTTCAGGGCGCAAAGCCCGCTTCCGAGACCCCCGGGACGCGGCCGTGACCTAACCACACAGTCCGCGGATGCGACGGGAGAACCACTGCACCGAGTTGCGGGCGAGAGCCTGGACGCGCCGCGGCTCGTTGTCCGGCAGGTACCATGCGCCGCCCGACCCGGCATCCAGAGAGCTGAGCTGCCGGGCGTTGCAGATCGTCCGGCCGTTTCCGTCCACCACAACGGCTGTTGCCTCGATGGAATCGTTGTCGGAACCGCCGGAGCTGAATTCATCATACTCACCCCGCCCGGCGAACGCTGTGAGAAACACGCTGTCGACTCTTATGACGAGACGCGGTCCGCCTTTTCGAAGCGGGAAAAGCCGCTTCGCCTCGGCGTTTCCGGCCTGTTCGACAAGATCCGCCCAGTGTTTGTAACCTTGGTTGCGGTAGGACGACGCGTCCACCTTGACCGAGGAATAGCCCGGCGGAGCGCTGTCCGCCCCCGTGGTGGTGCAGCCTGCCAACGGCAGAGCCATAACAGAGGCAAACAAAAGAATACGTGATAAAGCTTGAAACATGGAGTACCTCACTCGTTTCGACGGGCGGCGCCGAACGCCGCAACCGGGCGCGTGCATTATATCTTTTCCGCACCGACGTGAAAAGCCCCGCGACGGGTTCTCTCAGCGAAAGGCGACATTGAGAATTTCGTAGGATTTCCCGCCGCCCGGCGTCATCACCTGCACGGAATCGCCGACGTTCTTGCCCAGCAGAGCCCGGGCGATGGGTGAGGTGATGGACACTTTTCCGGCGCGCACATCGGCTTCGGGTTCACCCACTATCTGATAAATCTTCTCTTCCCCGGTATCTTCGTCGACGAGGGTGACGGTGGCGCCGAAGCGCACTGTGGTCCCGCTCAGCTTGCCGACATCGATGACCTCAGCCCGCGAGAGCAGGCTTTCCAGTTCGAGAACCCGCCCTTCGTTGTGGGATTGCGCCTCCTTGGCGGCATGGTATTCGGCGTTTTCGGACAAATCTCCCAAAGCCCGGGCTTCGGCGATAGCCTGGATAATGCGCGGGCGCTCGATCTGCTGGCGCTGCTTCAGCTCGGTCTGAAGCGTGTCAAAACCGGCTTGAGTCATCGGAACTTTATCCATAACGGTCCTCAATCCATGGATGGGCAACAAAAAAACACCGGCGGGTTTCGCCGGAGCGACAGCGGGAATGTGCGTACACAAGAACGCCGCCATACCACTCCCGCCCGCCCCTAAAGTGGTATAATTTGAAGAATTATGCAAGAAAAAATAGTGTATCCGGCGCCATCGGCTGTTGTCAAGCGAAACGTGGGGCAGTGTTTTTTCGATCCCGGGCGGCTCAAAGCCCGGAAAGACTGCGGCGGGTTCCATTGACGCGTCATTCCCCGGCGCCCTTGCAATTCACACGCCGTGTTGCTATCGTGTTCCGTCACATCGCAGCGAAATCAGGTTTCGAAACGTGAACGCATTTCCGCAAAAAACACGACGGGCACGGCGCGAATCGTCGGCGTCGCGGCCGGAGTTGAAACCGCTGGAACCCCATCTTGCGGAGCTTCTCAACCCCGCCATCAACCGTAAACGCGCCGAAGTTGAAGAAAAACACAGCGGTCACATGGAACTGGGAGAGATACCGCAAACCATGCTGCGGGGTGTGACGCCGTTTGCGCTGCCGCTGAGGGAACCTGATAAACCCCGACGGAAAAAGACAAAGCCGCTGTTGGGGGAAGGAACCGGGGCGGGCGGCGGCGTCTCGGCGACGGTGGACGCCTTGGCCCATTTGCTGGAAGAGGGCGATCCGCACTTTCGCGGCGGCGTCCCCTGGGTTCCGCACCGCCCGCCGAGACCGGACAAAACCGAGGGCGGCATTCCGTTCAAACTGGTTTCCGATTTTACGCCGGCGGGCGACCAACCGCAGGCCATCGGAGAGTTGGTCAACGGCATCCGTGACGGTGAACGGGACCAGGTGCTGCTCGGC
>JAISTL010000019.1 GCA_031272615.1 Methylobacteriaceae bacterium
TAACGCAGCAACGGGTTGCTGCGCCGGTTGGTGATGAGAATCGTCTCGGCGCCGATTTTCTGGAAGTGCCGCATCACCGCCTGCACGCTGGTGGGGTACCGGTCAAAACTGGTGGCCAGCAGCACCGATGACGGGTCGGCGTCGAGCACATCGTGGGCCAGGCGGTCGGTGCCCTGAAACAGACAGACATTGGGCCGCCGGTATTTCACCAGCAGATAGAAATACGCGAGGAGCATACGCCCGGTGGCGACGCTCATCAGGAACAGCCGCCGTTTCGGGTCACTGATCAACCGCAGCACCGTGGCGAAGGTGTCATCGTCGATTTGTTCCAGGGTCCGCTGCAGGTTGACCCGTCCGAGTTCCAGGTGCTGGCGCAGCAGGTCCGCCGGGTGGCCGCCGAACTGCCCTTCCTTGCTCTGGACTGACCGGTCCACCGGCGAATCGAAATTCTGCGCCACTTCATCCTTCAGCGCCCGACTGAAGGCGCGAAAATCCTCATAGCCCAGGCGGCGCACGAACCGGGTGACCGTCGCCTTGCTGATGCCGTTGGCGACGCTGATGTCCTCGAGATTGGAAAACGCGATATGCGGATAGGAGTTCTCGAAATAGTCGGCGAGGGTGTGCTCATGGTCCGTGAGCTTGCCGATATTGCCCAACCGGGTGAGGAGAGGTTCGTTGGCGGCCATGAGTCGAGGGTCCTTCCCGGGGCGTTGGAACAGGGACATGCGGGTGACGGCCGTCGTTTTACCCGTGACGTGAAACCCCGTCAAACGGTTTATCCCGGCGCTGTCGCCGAGCCCCGGAAAAGAGACGGGCCGGTGCTCGCGGCGGTGTCGGACGGCAAATCCCAAGGGGGTCGTTGTTGTCCCATAATTTTTTCACCGGGTGATTGACAACCGGTTTTGTCGATGATACATTTGTTTCACAAATAAATCTACGTGAAAATAAAGTTTCATGGATCGTCCCTTGAGACGGTCTGTGGAGGACCTCTGAAATCCGTGCCGAACAGCACTCCGGAAAAGGTCTTTTCCGGAAACGGGATTGTGCGTCCCGCGCCGCAGGCACGCCGAACCGCCGCCGAAGCCTTCCGCGGTATTGAAACCGCCTGAAGTCCCGGTGGTCTGTCCCATGTCTCAAACTGGGGGAAAATATGACGACCAGTGAAAATCCCGCCGCCGTGCCGGAGTGCCCGCCTCTCAGCGCCCTGGAGAGCGCCTCCGGCCAATTGTCTTATCGTGCCGCCGGAACGGGCAAAACCGTTCTGTTCCTGCACGGCAATCTGGGAAGTTCCCGTTCCTGGGCCTTCCAGCTTGCCGATTTCGCCGGCGATTACCGGGCCGTCGCCTGGGACGCGCCGGGCTACGGCGGGTCCGCGCCGCGCGCCGTGGATATCGACGCCTATGTCGAGGCGCTGGGTGAACTCATCGCTTTTATCGGCGGCGCGCCCGTCCACATCGTCGGCCATTCCATGGGCGGCACCGTCGGCGCGCGCTATGCGGCGCTCCACCCGGAAAACGTCGATCATCTGGTGCTGTCGTGCTCCCATCCGGGTTACGCAGAGCCCGAAACCGCGCCAATGTCGGCCAAGTTCGAGAAACGCATGGAGGAGCTGAAGGCCATCGGCAAGGAAGCCTACGGACTGGCCCGGGCCCGGGACCTGCTGCCGGGCGTCGATGAAACCAGCCCTGTCTTCCTCTATGCCGCGGAAGTCGCGGCGGAAACCGACCCCGACGGGTTGCGCCGCGCCTCGCGTATGTTGCAGCTTGCCGACAACCGCCCCTTGCTGCCCAAACTGAAAGGCCCGATTCTCGTGCTGACCGGCGAAATCGACAAGGTTGTCGCGCCCCGTCTCAAGGCCGACCAGCTCGCCCTCGTTCCGTTCACCCGGCATGTCGACATGCCCGGTTTGGCCCATGCCCCCTATTTCCAGGCGCCCCGATACTACAACAAACTCATCCGTGACTTCTTGTCCGGCACATAACCACCGCGGGAGGAAAATATGTTAGGTTTTGCCATCGGCATTATCGTGACGGTAATCGCCGCCTATTTCATCATCAAGAATTATCAACCGCAGACGGTGTTGCTGCTGGCCGGCCTCGTGCTGCTGGCCCTCACCGCCGTGCTGTTCCCCGATACGCCGATTCTCTACGGAAAAACCAAGTCCATCGGCGCCACGGGCTTCGACATCTTCAACTTCGCCAAGGAATCGCTCACGGCGCAGGTTGCCGGTATCGGTCTCATCATCATGGCGGCCGGCGGTTTCGCCGATTACATGGACCACATCAAGGCGTCCAACTCCATGGTGAACCTGTGCGTCAAGCCCCTGCAGCTCATCAAGGCGCCCTATGTCATTCTGGCGGCGGGTTATATCCTCGGCCAGATCCTGCACGTGGCCATTTCCAGCGCCGCCGGGTTGGCGATGCTGTTGTTGGTCACCTTCTTCCCGATTCTGGTCCGGCTCGGCGTCAGCAAGGCGGCCGCGGCGGCGATGATCGGCATGACGGCGTTCATGGACCTCGGCCCGGCGGTGGGCACCGCCAATCTGGCGGCCAAGCACGCCGGCATTGAAACCGCTGTGTATTTTGTCGAAAACCAGCTGCCGGTAGCCGTCGGCGTCATGCTTGTGGTCGCGGTGCTGATTTATTTCACCGCCCAGCATTTCGACAAGGTGGACGGCCACGTCGTCGCCCAGACCGAAGCGGACGAGGCAACCAAGGCTGAAGAAAACTCCGCGCCGGGCTTCTATGCCCTGCTTCCGGTCATCCCCATCGCCATCGTGCTGGTTTTCAGTCCGCTGGTGATTGACAGCATCAAGATGCACGTGGTCACCGCGATGATCATGGGCGCCCTCATCGGCCTGCTGTGCGAGCTTCTCGTCAAGCGTGACGTCAAGGGCGCGTTCAAGGGCTTCCAGGTGTTCTTCAGCGGCATGGGCAAAATGTTCACCAGCATCGTTTCGCTGCTTGTCTGCGCCGATGTGTTCGCGTCCGGCTTCCAGATCATCGGCGCGGTGGATTTCATCGTCAACTCGGTGCAGAACGCCGGGTTGGGTGCCAACGTCATGACGGTGGTCATGACCCTGCTGGTCGGCGTCACCGCGGCCATCACTGGTTCCGGTGTGGCGGCGTTCTCGGTGTTCTCGCAGCTGGCGCCGAATATCGCGTCGTCGTTCGGAGCGAGTTCCATCTCGATGATCCTGCCGATGCAGTTGATGGCTGGCATGGGCCGCGCCATTTCCCCGGTGGCCGGCGTCATCATCGCCGTCAGCAAGTCCGGTGAATGCTCGTCGTTCCAGATTGTGCGGCGCACGCTCATCCCCGCCCTCGGCGGCATGGTCACCATGTTGATCCTGAACTTCCTGGTCAACTGACCATTCGCGAATCGGAGGGGGCGCGGCCCGGGGCAGTTCCCTCGTGCCGAAGGCCGCACCCCTTCCGTCTTTGCGCCGCATTTTCAAGACGCGGCGCTTTTCCCGACGTACTGTCAGGCTCATGGAACGGCTTCGCAAGGAGCCGTTCCTTTTTTTTAGAGGCCCGAGAGTGTTCCGCCGCCGTTTCGCAAGTGTATAAACCGGACGTGGGACTCCAGCTTCCGGCGATTCCGGTGTAAGAAAAAACCTGACGTGCCGCGGCCGGAACAAGGAACAACCACAATGCAGGTGCTTTTTGCCCAAGGCGGCTATACGGTTGACGGCGGCGAGCTTTCGCTGTCGCAGGTGTACGACCTCGCCTTTGACGGTACGCCCCCGGAGGACCCGGCGGTGCGGTTTCTGGTCGGCATCGCCGGGGCGCTGGTGGAGTCCGTCCGGCGGGACCCGGATATCGAACTCACCCGCACCGCCGCCAAACCCGAACCAGCTGCGTTGTATGACATTCTACTGCAACTGCCCTATGTGCTGGGCTCCGAGTTCGTCAACCTCATCTGGATCGAAAACCTCTACAACCGGCTTGCCGGGGTGTTCAACGCCGAACTCGCCGCGTTCAAGGGCACGGTGGCGGATTATCTGCACTCCCGCAACACCGCGCTGACGGTGAGCGGCCGGGTGTTTTTCCATCTGGTGGAGAGCCGGGAGGAGAAATACCCCTTTGCCTTCATGGCAACCTATTCCACGAAGAGCGGCAACGCGGTGCAGCATCTGCCGTTGAAACGCGCCCTCGAGGAATTCAAGGGGGACCGTGAGGCGCTGCTGCGGCTGCTGTCCACCGTCAGCAAGGCGGCCAACGACAGCGCCTTCATCAGCGATCTGGTGGAAAGCGGCGAGCTGTTCAGTCCGTTGAAATTCAATCCGGACGACGCCTACACCTTTCTGCGGGAATTGCCGCTCTACGAGGCCTGCGGTATCATCTGCCGCATCCCGGATTTCTGGAAACGCAAGGCCAAGGCACGGGTCTCCCTGTCGGTTGACGCCAGCGAACCGTCGCTGTTGGGCATCGAGTCGCTGATTGCCTTTTCGCCGTCGGTCTATTTCGGCGACACCGAGTTGAGCCGCGACGAGCTCGAGGCGCTGCTGGCGGAAGACAACGGGCTGGCGTTTCTCAAGGGCAAGTGGGTGGAGGTCAACCAGGAGCGTATCCGGCAGATTCTCGGCGCCCTGGACAAGGTGAAGGACCTCGGCGAACTGAGCCTGGCGGACGCCATCAAGTACCGGGCCGGAATCGCCGATGCGCTGGAGGAGATTGACGACACCGAGGTGCACATCTCCAACGGCGAGTGGCTGGGTTCGGTGTTCCGGAAGATGACGCAACCGGCGGAAATCGAGCCGGTGCCGGTGGGCGGTGATTTCAAGGCCTCGCTTCGCCATTATCAGCAGACCGGGTTGAACTGGCTGGCGTTCATGCGCCGCATGGGGTTCGGCTCACTGCTCGCCGACGATATGGGACTGGGCAAGACGGTGCAGATTCTGGCGTTGCTGGACACGCTGCGCGAAGTGGAGCCCGAAACCAAAACGCTGCTGGTCGTCCCGGCGTCGCTGCTGGTGAACTGGCAGAAGGAGGCGGAGCGCTTCACCCCCAAACTGAGGGTCTCCATCCTCCACGGCAGCGCCGTCAACGTGGCGTTGGATGAGGCCGATTTGTTCGTCACCACCTACGGGATGGTCGCGCGGCTGCCGGACCTTGCCGCCGTCACATGGTCTCTACTGATTCTGGACGAGGCGCAAGCCATCAAGAATCCGGGGATCAAGCAGACCAGAGCCGTCAAGAAGCTTGCCGGCGGCGCGCGCATCGCCATGACCGGCACACCCATCGAGAACAGGCTCGGTGATTTGTGGTCATTGTTTGACTTTTTGAATCCGGGCCTGCTCGGGGCGCCCGGTGAATTCACGCGCTTCACCAGAACGCTGCGGGACGCGCCGGGCGGTTATGCCCGGTTGCGCGGCGCGGTCTCGCCGTTTATCCTGCGACGGCTCAAAACCGACAAGTCCGTGATTTCCGATTTGCCTGACAAGAACGAAATCAAGCAGTTCACGACACTGACAAAAAAGCAGGCGGCGCTCTATACCGCTCTGGTTCAGGAACTGCAGGGCTCTCTGCTGGAAACGGGGGTTGACGGCATTCAGCGCAAGGGCAGAATTCTCACGGCGATCATGAAATTCAAGCAGATCTGCAATCATCCCGATCAGTTCAACGGCCAGGGCGCCTTCGACCCGAAGACCAGCGGCAAGTTTGAAACCCTTGCCGAAATTTGTGAAACCATTCGTGACAAGCATGAAAGTGTGCTGGTGTTCAGCCAGTTCCGCGAGATGTGCCAACCGTTGGCGGATTATCTCGAGACGTTGTTTGAGCGGCCGGGCCTGGTCATCCATGGCGGCACCCCGGCGAAAAAACGCGGAGAAATCGTGGAGCGGTTCAACTCCGACTATGTGCCGTTCATGGTGCTGTCCTTGAAGGCCGGCGGCGTCGGGCTGAATCTCACCGCCGCCAACCATGTCGTGCATTTTGACCGTTGGTGGAACCCGGCGGTTGAGAACCAGGCGACCGACCGCGCCTTCCGCATCGGCCAGACCAAAAAGGTCATGGTCCACAAATTCATCACCACCGGGACGATTGAAGAGAAAATCGACCGGATCATCGAGAGCAAACTGCAGCTGACGTCAGATGTGATCGCCGAAAGCTCCGGCGAAAGCTGGGTGACCGAGATGTCCAACGACGAGCTGATGAACCTGTTCCGGTTGGAGGCATAACCATGGGTTGGGGATGGGGATACGAGTATTATGACAGGCCGAGCGTGGCCGAGCAGCGCAAAACGGCCGAAAAGCGCCGCAAGCAGCTGGAGAAAAAACTCGGCGAAATTCATCCGGTTCTCATCGAAGGTCGGAAAATCGCCAAAACCTGGTGGGGCATTGCCTGGAACAAAAACCTCGAAAGCTATGCCGATTTCGAGAATCGCCTGAGCCGCGGGCGCAGCTATTGCACCAACGGTTTCGTCCTCGATCTGGGCATCCGCGAAGGGGAAATCAAGGCAAAAGTCAGCGGCAGTTCAATCTACGATGTCAAAGTCAAAATCGACCGGCTGGATGACAAGAAATGGCAGAAGATCGTTACCGCCTGCGCCCAGCGGGTGGAGAACATCGGCTCCCTGGTCGAGGGCAAATTCCCGCAGGAACTGGCCGATGTGTTCATGAAACGCGGTGACGGCCTGTTTCCCGGGCCGCGGCAGATTCATATGTCGTGCAGCTGCCCCGACGGCGCGACACTGTGCAAGCACGTCGCCGCCACCCTTTATGGCGTCGGCAACCGTCTGGACAACGACCCTCTGCTGTTTTTCAAACTGCGGGGCATCGACCCGGATGAGCTTATCAGGAAATCCGTCGACGAGAAGATGAAGAACCTCCTTGTCAACGCCGGCAAAAAAACCAAACGCGTAATCCCTGACAAAGACGTCGCGCGGATATTCGGGGTTGAGCTGTAGCCGGGCGGGCGGACGGAGTCGCTTTGCGCGTCGGGTCTACTGCACCAGCGCCCCGCGGCGTTCGGCAATACCGATGCGCACTTCCGCTCCCGCGTTGAATTCCAGGAAATCGCTCTCGATGCCGTCGGAAAAGATGACGCCGTTTTCCGGCATCAGCGAGCGCATGGTCAAGGTGGCGTGTTCGTCCACCGAGCCGAACACCAGCGTTGCGACGGAATTCCGGGACGGGAAGGGTTCCCGCACCGCGAACATCAGTCGCCGTTCGTCCCAGGCCGGCGGCGTGCTCAGCGAGCGGGGAACCGTCGTGCCCATCACCGCGGCGGCGCCGGTGATGATGCTCTTCATCCAGGCGGTGGCGCCGAAGCCGGTGGACACGATGACGCCGCTGGAAGACTGGGTTTCACCGGTGTTTCCCAGCCGGATCTCATAGCGCGCCGAGGTATGGGAGCGCGGCCCGATGAACAAGTCATTCACGGCGTAAAGCGTCTGCCCGTCGGGAAGCGCCGCCTTGGCCATGGTGACGGCGCGGGAGGCGCGACGCCCTGCCGCCACATCGTCGAACACCGCCGCCGCGTCGTCGGGGCTGAAGGGAAGCAGCAGGCCGTCATGGCGCTGCGGGTCCGGGTTGATGCCGATCAGCGGCTGGCCGTTGAGGTATTTCATCACGTTGGCGACCAGGCCGTCCTGTCCGAGCGCGACGACGATGTCATCGGGCCCGAACAGGCAGGTCGGCAGAAACGCCCGGTCCAGCACCTGACGGCGCGGCCAGTCTTCCATTGCCTCCAGCACCGCGCGTTTCGCCGCCGTGAACCGCTCGTGTTCCTTCAGATACTCTCCGAAGTCCGCGCCCAGATGCTCCACGTAAAACCGCGCCTGCTCCCGTGAGTGATAGCGGGCGATCAGCTCTTCCAACCGGGTTTTGCGGGTGATGAGGATGATTTTGAAATCCGCCGGGGATGCCATGGGTTTTCTCCCTTCAAAAGCGCCGAACGCCGATTACTAGTGCTGAGCGGGGCGCGCGCCGGGTGTGAGTGATTTCAGAACATCGGCGTTGAGCGTCACCTGGCCGTTTTTTTCCGCGCCGGTTTTGCCTGTCACTCTGCCGAGCAGGCTGTCCAGCAGGTCGGGGCCGATGTTGAACTGGCCGATCTTGTCGGCGTTTTCAGCGAGATGGTCGAAGGCCCGCGCCATCAGTTGCGCCGGGTCCATGCCGCTGAGAGCCAGCGCTTGAACCACATTGGCGTCCAGCCCGGCAAAGGCGGCGAAGGTCGCCTGCAACCGGTACACATCGATTTCCGCCTGCGCCTTCATCTGTTTGATGTGCTCTTCCGAGCTCTTGCGGCTGTTTTCGGTTTCCAGCGTCACCAGTTCCTGGCGCCGGTCCTCCAGGGCGATGATCTGTTCCATTTTCTCCGCCTCCACCTGGGCGTGCTTGCGCGCGGCCATCACCTCGGTTTCGAGCTTGCTTTCCCGGATGGAGCGTTGCTTCAGTTCCAGCGCGATCTCGGTATCCAGTTCGCTTTCCTTGATGGCCCGTTCATTGGCGACGGAGGCGTTGCGGCGGGCGTAAATCGCCTCGTCGGCCTTGAGCAGGATTTGCTCGCGGGACTCCGCTTCCAGTGCCCGCGCCGTCTCGGGTGTCGGGCGGATGGCGGTCAGCGAGAACGACAGGATTTCCAGCCCCAGCGCCGTGAGCTCGCTGTGTTGTTGCAGTTGGTCATCGATGATGGAGGCGATGGCCTCCGTCGCCGCAACGGCCCGGGTGAGCGGTTCGACGTTGACGGCCTGGTTGACCAGAACTTCGACGATGGCCTCGATGCGCCCGCGCAGGTTGGCCGGGTCATCGGATTGGTATTCATAAAACCGCACGCCGCGTTGCTTTTCCCCGTTCTGGTCACAGCGCTCGGAAAAACCGGGCATGGAGGAGGGCGAAATGGAGAAATCGAGCATGGACGCAATCTTCTCCGGGTCGGCGATGCGGTAGGAGAGGGCGCCCTGCACGGTGACCGTCTGGAAATCGGCGGTGAGGGCATGGAACGCAAACGGCACGACCCGGCTCTCCATGGGGACGGCGATCAACGAACTGTAGGGCGCGTAATAGTGAAAGGCGAGCCCCGGGCCGTGACGGACGACCCGCCCGTTTTTCATGTGGCTGATCCATGTCGTCGGGCTGGCTTTGATATAACGAAATCCGAACATGACGGATGCTCCTTCATCTGCGGAGTGCTCCCGGAAGATCCGGGAACCGCTCCAATAAGTTACTCACGCACACTTATATAAGTGGCGCAGAAACACTTGTCAAGGGAAAATTTTGTTGATAGAGGAAACAGCATGAAAAACGACGCCAAATATTCGTTTCCCCAGCCGTTCAGCTTTGTCGACACGGTGATTCTCAGCATCATCGACGAGCGACTCAAAGTGCTGTTGGTGAAACGCGACCCGGGAATCAGCGAGCCCTTCGCCGGATGGTGGGCCTTGCCCGGCGGGTTTGTCGACGTGGATCGCGACAGGACGCTGGAGCAGTGCGCGCTGCGAAAACTCAAGGAAAAGACCGGGGTATCGGGCCCATATCTGGAGCAGGTCGGCTCATGGGGCAGCGCTGACCGGGATCCGCGCGGTTGGTCTGTCACCCATGTCTATGTGGCGCTCCTGAGCGGCGCCCCGGCGCTTCAACCCGGCGGCAACGCCGACGATGCCGAATGGGCCGCAATCGGCGACAGCGGTGTGGACCGTCCGCTGGCCTTCGACCACGCCGAGCTGCTCTCGGCAACGCTGGAGCGGGTGCGCAGCAAAACGGAATACACATCGCTCCCCGCCCAGTTTCTCCCCGAAACCTTCTCGTTGAGTGAAATCCAGCGGGTGTATGAAATCGTTCTCGGGCGCAAACTGGACAAAAAGGCGTTCCGCACCCGTGTGCTCGCGGTCCCGCTGCTGGAGGAAACCGCCGAACGGAAATCCACCGGCCGCCGCCCGGCCCGGCTCTATCGCCTGGCGCGGGGAAAAGAGCTGGTGTATTTCGCCCGCACGTTCACCGGCAACGGTTGAGGCACAGGGCGGACGGAATGACCGAACCGCAAAGGAGGCTTGGCGGGACAGCTTGGGCCCTGTGCAAGCACAATAGATAATGGGGTCATCCTTCCTTTCGGCAGTTTACAGCCGATCGGAACAATATTGCATTTTGTCGTGTTATGAAATCCAACGCTTGATGACTACGTCCTTGCCGCTGGAGAGCGTGAAGGTTTCACACCAGTCGGTCGCCAAGTTCTTCATCTTGATCTCCCTCGAATTCAACCCGAATCCGATTGAATCACATAAGGGAGAAGGACATTGAAACCTAAGCTTTTTCTCGTATTCTCCTTTTGTCGGTTTTAGGTCAGATTCTGGTTCATCCTGATATACGAGATTTCCTTAATCAGATCGACAGTCATGCAGTTCCACGCGCGCGCGAAGATGGTCCAACAAGTATCAGATCTTCTTGCAATTCAAATTCGGTCGGATTACATAACGTCTCTCTTGAGGGAGTGGAAATGAACACAGGTGAGGACAATTCAAAACTTCAAATCAGAGTTTCGCGTGATCAGCGGAATGCGGAGTCGGCAGCATTCGCGGCGCAGCGCGAGCTTGATTCGTTCCATGGGGGCCCACCTCCGGTTAACACACTGCACGGATTGACCGAGCACGACCGCAAACGCATCGACATGAACAACCGCCGGCGAGCATCGCTTCAAGCCATTGCTGACGAATCGTTTCATGCGATGGCTGAGGTCTATGCTGAAGTCCGCGGGTCGGACGAACCCAAGTTGCAGCTATGGTATGCCAATTCCTCCGCTTCCACCAATGAACCGCTCAAGGTGGTGGATGGTGCCATAAACGTCCTTTCTTGGACGCATCCGGGCGTTCAACTCGCTTTGGCATTGGACGTCGGTGGTTTCGAGGACATCAAAGCCAACGGGTACAGCTTACGCAGTATAGAAGTAGTCGCCAAGGCCCGCTTTGACGCAGTCTTACCGCAGATTTCCGCCGTTTACCAACCCGGCGGCGCAGTGCGGACAAAGTCTTCACCTCCCATCAAAACCGGCCTGAAGGCAGTCAAACTCCACATGACCCCCGATCAAGCGCACGCCTTCATCTCGCGGATGTCGGGTCTGATGATCGTCACCGGTGCACCGGGTTCAGGGAAAACCACGGTCGCATTTCAGCGTATACGTTTCTTGTTCGATCAGCAGGATCAGCGCGATCCAGGTGAGCGTTTGGTCCCATATACACCACAGCTCACCCGTATCTTCCTTGCCAACAATAATCTCGCTGTCCAAGCGAAAAGCCTTCTCAAGAATCAACTGGACATTCCGGACTTCATCGTTGAGTCCGTCGGAAGCTTTGTTGATGCATACTTGGAGCATGTTTGGCTTTATAAGCACAACGCGCGACCCCGTCAGAAAAAGCTCTCTTCGCTCGAAGCAGCGGCACGGACCGCGATTCTTGGTTTGTCGGACAATTACGATCTTGTTCGTTTTTGGGAGGTTTTTGAGCATCAGATCTCCGGGCGGCTCAGCGAGGCATCATCTGCCGACTGGCTAAGCATTAGTAAGACAGACAGGACCATCGCTGCCCGATTGTCGACTCTTGCCGAAGCCCTCTCGCGTGCTGGAGATGCGGCCGTTGGCAGGGATCCCCTGATCTCAAAATTCACCATGAATGCCGTCTATTCAGAGGTATTACGACCTTATGACGCAGCCCGTCAGACCATGGCCCCAAATGTCCGGGACACGTTTGATGAACAATTTCAACAGTGGCTCTTCTGGGTTTATGACCCTCTCTCAGCGGTTGCCACCTATTTTGGCGCACGAGAGACCGAGGCGGCGCAGCGGATGCGGTTGGGCACCGGCTCACGCGTTGATGAACCGGAAATCCTCCGAAACGCCATTGCCGAATGGGGCGTTCGGGGTTACGGACCCGAGGACCGCCCGTGGCTTGCTTGGTTGCTTCGATTTGCCTTGCCTGAGGAGACGGATGCTCAGGCCCGCTTCCGCGGAATCCCTTCAGCAATCTCTCCGGCTATGTCAAGCGGAGAGCGCTGGACACATATCGTCATTGATGAGGCGCAGGATCTTTGCGCCGCCGAAGCTTCTCTGCTCGGGTCCCTCGTTGATCCCGACGGCGCGTTGACCGTGTCAGCTGACTTTCATCAAATCGTCAGCCCCGTGCACGGCATACGTGACATTAAGGCACTGAATGTTGGCCGTTCTCTGCGTGGAAAAAAGGCAGAACAAATCTATCCGTTTGCCCGCAATATGCGCCAAAGCCAGCAAATCGGCCGCTTTCTCCAAGGGTTTTACGAGGCGGCCTTCGGCGAGCGTCCTACCTTTGGTGTCAATGAAGGCCTTCAGGACACCAAGCCTCAGCTCTATATCGCTCCACCGCATGAACATGCCCGAAGAATCAAGCAAATCGCGGCGGCGCTTCGCCGATCGGAAGTGGTGAATAATCTCGCTGTTCTGCAGATCAACGAGAATGAACAAGCCCTCGCTAAGCTTCGGAGCGAGTTGCAGGCGCTTGGAGTACCGTTGGCCGCTATCTGGGCGGCTGCGGGCGAAGGCGTTATCACCACCTCGGTCGAACGAATCAAAGGATTGGAATTTGATGCCTGTATCGTTCTTGGTTTGGAGGAGGTAGAGATGGCGGCGCTGAATTTCACGCTCAATCGCGCCTATGTTGCTCTTTCGCGTCCTGCCCGTCGGCTCGCACTTATCTGCAGCGAATACCCAACGCTCCTGCGGAACGTTCGCGACAAGACTTTATTTGATGTATTCGCGTAGTCCAGTTACAGCTTTGGTCTTCTCTCCGAAAGAAACTCAGAATGTCCGAAACTTCCAAAACTCCTCCTCTTTTCCCGGCGCTTGAACGGTTTATTGGCCGCACAGGGCTTTTATCCAACCCAAAAGGCATCCTCGCGGCACGGCTACCCCGCATTCTCGGCCAAGGCCAAACTCGAGCTGAAGGCTTGGACATGCCGCCCGCGACCATTGAGCGACAGCAACAATTACTTGCGCTTACCCTTCCGGAAGAAGCGGTGCATGACAAGGATGTCCAAGCCGAGATCGCGGCTGCTCGTGATGCAGTTCATGCACACACCGAGCAAATGCGCAACCCTGATACGCGTCGTCGTTTCGCTTTGCAGGTCCTTGATCGCTTGGATGATGTCCCACATGGGATCAAGGATAACCACTTTTTCGCTGGTCGCCTTGTGCTCGGCCCAGACAGAAACGGGCAGAACTGGGCTTGGAAGATGACACCCCACTATCCGGTGATCAAAAAGATCCCTGCAGACATTGACTATGTCGTGGCCGCATACGCCGCATCCGAAGAGATCGTCAAGCGGTGGTCTCTTCCGGTCGACCGCTTCCTCGATCGCCTCACCTTGGCTTGGTCTATCGCTCGGCATTTTAGCGAAGGCGAAAACGTATTCATCGCCGACGTGGCACGTGTGTTCAAGATTGCCGCTCAAGAGGAGCGTTTCTGGATTAGTCCGTGTCGCCGTAACTTCAACGATATTCCCGATGCAGTCTTCATCGCCAATTTGATTAATTGGCGGCGCCACCGAGATACAGAAAAATCCGGTGAAAATTTCGAGCTGGTGCCCGCGACGCTGAATCAGGCGCATGGTCCTAACTCTCGCGCTTACTACGTCCCCTCCAACGCTGAAGGAACAACCGTTCGCCCGATGATTTACATTCGTCGGCAACCAAGCTGAAAGAGAAGGAACATATGGATATTGCCATTAACAAAGGCGACGCGCGTCGCCTCGTCACAATCTTGATGAATGCGCCGATCGCTCCAGGAAAATACTCTCATTTCATCAATGCCGGAACAGACGGTATTCTTGATGTGCTCGACCACAACTACTTTCGCGGCGAGTTGGCGGAGGGTATTGGTTGCTTTAAGTATTTGGAAGGAGATTACGGAAGCGGAAAGACTCAGTTCATCAACAGTCTAGCTCAGCGCGCCAATGAGCAGAAGGTGGTGACTGCCCTTGTCACGGTGGGCAATGAGTGCCCGTTTAACTCTCCAGCCGCCATCTTCTCTGCAATAATGGAATCCTTCAGTCCGCCAACCGATACGCAAGGCGAGTCGAAGGGCATCGAGGTACTGATCGACAGCTGGATTAAACACCGAATTCGTGAGCTTGGAGATGAGCCCGGGGAGGATGTCCCCGAGATTATTCAGCGTCAGATTGAACACCAGATAGCAGGGCTGTGGAAAGGTGCGCCGGACCAACAGATGGCGTCGGCTCTTGTGGCGTTGAGCCAACGCCTGCTGAAGACCAACTGCGGCGCGTCGGATACTGTTGCCGACAGCGAATTGATTTCGTGGATTCGAGGTGACAATGTCCGTTCCACAGCGCTCAGGAATCTCGGCCTGTTTGAGCCTGTGCGCGATGATAACGCGTTCCGCCGACTCAAGACGGTTATCGCTTTCCTACGCAACCGCATGGGTTACAAGGGATTTTTGATAGCCTTCGACGAGGGAACTCGTACATCGTCTTTCCGCCGGGGATCGGCCAAACAAAAGCAAGCAATAGAAAATCTGCTGACCATGATTAATCAGAATGCCGAAGGTGAATTCGGCGGCGTAATGTTCATCTACGCTGCTACGCCCGACTTCCGCTCCGAAGTGATCACCAACTATCGTGCTCTGCAGGATCGGATTGGGACTAAGGCCTTCTCCAAGGGCAGTCCGATGGTGCCTTTGATTAACATCGAAGAGGCGAACTCTGAAGATGTCATCCGCAGCATTGGCGAGAATCTGCTTGTCGTGTTCGCCAAAGCCTACGATGTTGATTGGGATATGACCGTGCAGACGGCCAACATGAAAGCCATCATCGCAGCTCAAAAGGAAGTTCTGTACGAGACGCCCAAACCGAGATTCTTTGTCTATCAGTACTGCCGTTTCCTTGAAGCTCAACGCATGGAGCAAAAGGCTATCAGCGCCGGGCAGGCGGGTGACTTCGTAGGAGACAACGAACCGCCGCAGGAAGGGGGCGTCGGATGATTGCCTCTGGTGAAAATGTTGAGCACGCTGAGTATGGGATCGGAAAAGTGCTCGCCATCTTTGGAGACGTCGCTACGGTCGAATTCTCTGGTGAGCAATTCGATATCTCAATTGATGAACTCACTACCCGAACAGCCCCGAATGGCGTGGCGCCGGTGGCTCAACCGGATGCGCCGGTAACCGACCCGGAATTCCGTCGCGCTTTCGAAGCGATGAACCTCGGCGTGGTACCGTCCGACCCAAAGATGTTGACCAAGTTTACCATCGGCGGCGACGAGATCTCAGAGGATATTCGTAGCGTGTTGGCGGACGCATCGTTCAAGGGGGCCTATCGGGTCTTCATGGGCTACTATGGTTCGGGCAAATCACACCATCTGCAGATGGTGAAGGCTGTTGCATTGCGGGAGGGGTGGGTCACTGCTACCCTCGAATTAGATCCAAAGGCGGCCGATCCGGCCAAGCCGGCTACAGTCTATCGGGAACTACTCACCAACCTCGCATTTCCCGAACGGGCCGATGGCTCGAAAAATGATGATTTCTTCGATTTGGTTAAGGAAATGCGCTACAAATGGCCTGAGATCAGAGGTCTGCCGTACTTTCGGCGCTCGCCATGGTTCAGTAAGGGACTTTCAGCACTACTCTATTTGACGCACCGCCGAGATGTTCCGAATTACGTCGCCGCCGTTAGCTGGCTGGCGGGGCAAGTGAAACAGATCGGCGCGATCCGTTCAGTAGCTTGGCGCTCCGGAAATCGGGATGCGATCCCATCCATGCCGCAAACCAAAGACACCGGCCTGATCTATGCCAATCATCTGGTCGTGCTAAACGAGGTTGTAAAGAAGCTTGGCTACCGCGGTCTTGCCATCATCATTGACGAGGCCGAGCATGTTCGAAGCTATTCCGTGAACATGTATCTCAGGGCCAACAATTTCCTGGATATCCTTGCCCGCTGTGCTCATCCCCCTCGCGAGGATTTGCAGGACCCGACATGCGATTACGAAGTCCCGACATTCTCTCCCTTCTGGCGTGAAGGTCCGCACTTTGCTATGTTCGTCGGCCTCACCGAAGGCGAAGATACACAGGATCTTTTTCGCAAGCGCGGCGAGATGAGCGTTTTGATTCATTCGCCCAGCGACGTGGTCGAAATCAAGCCACCAAGCCCCGCTGACTACAAGATTTGGGCGGCAGCTTTTCTTGACGAGGCCGCTCACCGTCTCGGCGCAAAGGTCGCGGCGCTTTCCGATCCGGAACTGCGTGAACGAGTCGCGGCGATTCTGCGCGAACACTTCGAGAATGCGTCGAATTCCGAGAGGATACTGCGAAACTGGATCAAGCTTGCAGGCTTCCCACCCGCGATATTGATGGCTCAGCTCAAGCCCCTCGGCGTGGAGGAGATTGTCGATTATGTGGAAAAAGCCGCAAGTCAAGTGGCCGGCGGGATCTTGCCTTGGGAAGAATCGCTCATATGACCAAGACCCGAGCTGATTTCGTTCAGATGATGCCGGACGCCTTCCCGCTGTTTTTTAGCGGCCGGCAACCTTGGCGTGGGCAGGCGCTGGTCATGCCAGAGGTAGTAAAGGGAGGCGATATCCTGTTCGCTGCCCCGACGGCATCGGGCAAGACAGAGGCTGTCGTTGCCCCACTCTATCAACGCCATATTTCGTTCAAACGAGGTAGGCTTTCGACCGTGTATGTCGCTCCTACCAAAGCGTTGGTGAACGATCTCTATGAGCGGTTGATCGGCTATCTTGGAACCCGTCAGGCTGATACTATTGTTCGCTATACCGGCGATCGGCACGAGCTACGCATTACTGAAGGTGTGTTCTGCTTATTGACGACACCGGAGGCGCTCGACTCGCTGCAACTGCGCCAGCCACAGGCGCTCACTGGGGTTCGGGCGGTCATTGTTGACGAGATCCACCTTTTGCATGGTCAGCCGCGGGGTCAGCAGTTGCGTCATGTTATTTCACGTCTTCGGCAAGCGTCTACGCCACCGCTCGTGCAACGCGACCGCTTTCAGGTGGTGGGCATGACGGCGACTCTTGACGACATGGAAGGCGTGGCAAAGACTTGGTTGGGTGAGAACGCAAAGGTGTTTTCTCATGGTAACCCGCGTGAGATTGAACTGGAACTGATCGAAGACGACGTGGATGAAGAGGACAGTCATGGCAAAGCCCGCGCTTTGGCGCGTTGGCTCGAAGAGTCCAGATCACAGAAGGTACTGGTGTTTGAGAACTCCCGCAACGGTGCTCACGAACTTGCAGCTTGTCTTCATAGGGAACTCAAGGGTACGCACTGGCCTGTCCATTTGCATTTTGGGGCGTTGGCAGC
>JAISTL010000245.1 GCA_031272615.1 Methylobacteriaceae bacterium
GAAACAGTCGCAATCCGACCGAAGCGATGGCAACTTTAAGGACTAATGCTCATAAAATCGCTTCGGAGATTGCCGCGAGAGGTTTCTTCTCAGACAGGCGCATGGCACTGAATGATAAAGGTCAATGGGGGTCGTTATACGAACTGGGTACAATCTATTATAAACGTTACGGCAAAGCTGAGTTGCCGGATGAAATGGTTCTGACGCGGGATCTGAAGACTGCTCTTGAAATCTACAGCGAGTACGAATCCAAAAGATGGCTTCCGCGTTGAGCCGGTTCGGGTTTGGAGTGGAATGGTTGGAATTCCGGATGGCACAACAGGCGACGCGTTCGCAGGAGGTCGTCAGTTGTGCGGGCGTATGCACAAAGCGGGAGGCCACAAAGAGTTAAATCTTTTCGCCCGGTTCAGTAAGTCCGCCCTCAGCTGGCGCGGCGGATGCAGAACTCCACGGTGGAGGCGAGGGCGTCGCGCACCGGGTTGGCCGGGCAGGCGAGGAGGGCGGCGGAGGCGGCGTCGGCATAGCGGCGCGCTTCCTCGACGGTGCGCTCCAGGGCGCGGTATTTGTCCATCAGGCGGCGGGCCTCGGTGAAATCGCCGTCCTGCAGATCCCCCTCTTCCATCACGCGCACCCAGAAGTCCCGCTCCTGGTCCGTCGCCTCGAGGATGCACAGCACCGCGGGCAGGGTCATCTTGCCTTCGCGCAGGTCATCGCCGACATTCTTGCCGAGGGTTGTTGACGCGCCGCCGTAATCCAGCACATCGTCAACCAGCTGGAAGGCGGTGCCGAGATTGAGGCCGAAGAGCGCGCAGGCGTTGTGGTCAGCCTCGGGACGCCCGGCGATCACCGGGCCGACGGCGCAGGCGGCGGAAAACAGCTGCGCCGTCTTGGCGCGGATGACGGCGAAATAATCCTCCGGCGTGGTGGCAATGTTCTTGGCCGCCGCCAGCTGCATCACCTCGCCCTCGGCGATGACCGCCGCCGCCGTCGACAGGATGTAAAGGGCGGTGAGCGAGCCGACCTCCACCATCATCTTGAAGGCCTGGCCCAGCAGAAAATCGCCGACCAGCACGCTCGCCTCGTTGCCCCAGTTGACCCGCGCCGCCACCCGGCCGCGGCGCATATCGCTCTCATCCACCACGTCATCGTGCAGCAACGTGGCCGTGTGCATGAATTCCACCGCCGCCGCCAATTTGACGTGGCCGTCGCCCTCATAACCGAACATCAGTGCCGTCGCCAGGGTCAGCATCGGGCGCAAACGCTTACCGCCCGAAGAAATCAGGTGATTGGCGACTTCGGGAATCATGGCGACGTCCGACCCCGTGCGCGACAGGATCAGGCCGTTGACATGTTCCATGTCATGTGCGGTCAAGCGGATCAGTGGCTCCATGAGCGCGGTGTGTTCTCTCCTCATCGCATCGGGCGGCGTGCTGAACGACTCAACATCCGCTCCGCCCTTTCCTGACACGTCGCGCGCCGATACGCAAGAGTACGGCTTGGGAAAAACGGGCGCTTGCATTCGCTGTCCGCGGGTTTTAAAACGAAATCCGCCTGTTGTGCCGCCGGGAGCTTGGCCATGACCTACACCGATGATACGTTGCTTGCCGGGCAGGTGCGCCTCAGGCAGTCGGGCGCCGGGCATCGGGCCGGCACCGACGCTGTGCTGCTGGCCGCCGCCGTGCCGGACAAGGGCGTACTGGTTGACGCCGGGGCGGGGAGCGGCGCGGTGGGGCTGATGGCGTGCCGGGCCGACAAAAGCCGCCCGGTGTGGTTCATCGAGCGCGATGCGGCCCAGGCGGACCTTGCGCGCTTCAACGCCGCCGATAACGGCCTCACCGCGGCCCGGGTCGTCACCGGCTCGCTGTTCGACGCCGCTGGTCTTGCCGCCGCCGGGCTTGCCGCCGGCCGCGCCGATTGTGTCGCCACCAATCCGCCGTATCTGGAAAAGGGCCGCGCCCGGGTCGCCCCCGACCCCGGCCGCGCCGCCGCCCGGGTGATGGACGGCGGAACCCTGGAGGGTTGGCTTAACGCCTGTATCCGCCTGCTGAAGCCGGACGGGCGTCTGGTGCTGATCCACCGGGCCGAGCGTATCGCCGAGTTGTTGCGCCTCATCACGCCGCCGTTGGGCGGAGTGCGGCTGCGCTTCATCCACCCGCTGGCGGGGCGTGCCGCCACCCGCGTGGTGCTCACCGCCGGGCGGCGCTCGAAAGCGCCGCTCATCGTGGCGCCGCCTCTGGTGCTGCACGAGGCCGGCGGCGGCTTCACCGCCGAGGCCCGCGCCCTGCACGACGGTACGGCGCGGCTGTTCGACTGAGGGCGAAAGACGCGCGGTTGCAGGTATCCGGCAACGGCAAGACCGGGACGTGCCCTTTTCCGGTTGGCAATCGGCAAGGATTTGCAGTATGAAAGGTGTTATGCCGGACATCCCGGCGTCTTGAGGGCGGCGACTTGCGCGTTATGCGCGTGACCCGGGAGAGCACCATGCAAACCTTGCGGAAGCTCCGGATTGAGGGCTTCAAGTCCATCAGGACGGCCGAACTGGAGTTCGGCGATCTGAACGTGGTCATCGGCGCCAACGGCTCGGGAAAATCCAACCTCATCAGCGCATTCCGGCTGCTCGACCGGGTGTTGGCGCAGAACCTCCAGCTGTTTGTCGCGGGAGATCCGGACCGCTTTCTGTTCCACGGTCGCAAGCTTACGCCGGGCATGTCGATGGAGTTCGTGTTTGGCCGTTATGCCTACGGATTCACGCTCCAAGCGGCGGCGGATACGCTGGTGTTCGAAGCGGAAAACGTGACGCACAACGGAACACGGCGCGAGGTCGACGCCTTCGCGAATGGACATACCGAAAGCAGAGTTGCGGTGGATGTGCCCTCCGGCCAGAACGGCATTCCGCTGGACGCGCGGACTCTCGCCGTTTATCATTTCGAGGATACGTCGGAGACGTCACCCGCCCGACAGACGGCGAACATCGACGACAACCGCTTTCTTCGTCCCGACGCGGCGAATCTCCCGGCGTATCTCTACTGGCTGAAGGAAAAGCACCCGGTACAATTCCGGCATATCGAGGAACATGTCCGTTTGGTTGCGCCGTTTTTCGGGAAATTCGCGCTGGCGCCGAGCCGCCTCAATGAAAACCGGATCAAGCTGGAATGGAAGCAGAAAGGCTCGGACGCGTATTTCGACGCCTATGCGCTGTCAGACGGCACTCTGCGGTTCATCGCGCTGGCCGTGTTGCTGCTGCAACCCGAGCCGCCGCAGCTCATTCTGCTGGACGAACCGGAACTGGGGCTTCATCCGTTTGCCCTCCGCATTCTGGCTGAAATGCTGGAAGCGGCGGCGACGCGCGCCCAGGTGCTGCTGGCGACGCAATCGGTGACGCTGCTCAACAACTTCGCGCCGGAGGATGTGATTGTCGCCGAAAACGTCGACGGGGAAACACGCTTCGACCGCCTCAACAGGGAAAATCTGAAAACCTGGTTGGACGACTTCAGCCTGGGCGAGCTGTGGGAGAAAAATGTTCTGGGAGGCCGTCCGTGACCCGCCTTCTGATGCTGGTGGAAGGCCAGTCGGAGGAAATCTTCGTAAAAACCGTACTGGCGCCGCATTTGCTTCGATACGGCGTGTTCGTGCATCCGCCGGTGGTGCTTTGGACCAAACGGTTGCCGGGCGGCGGGGGTTTTCGCGGCGGTGTATCGACATGGAACCTGATTCGCCGGAATCTGCTGCCGCTGATGAATGACAGCGGGGCTTGGGTGACGACACTGATTGACTTTTATAATTTGCCCGCGGATTTTCCCGGTTGGGCGAATGTCCGGGAGGAGGCTGTTCCGCAACAGCGGGTTGTCGTTCTCGAAAACTGTATGAAACGGGAGTTTTCACATCGACGGTTCATCCCGTTTCTGGCACTGCACGAGTTCGAAGCTTGGGTGTTCAGCAGGCCCGATGTCGTGGAAACCCATTTCGGAATCAATGGCCTGGCCGAAAAAATACGCGGGATCGCCGAAGGTGCCGGAGGACCGGAGCTCATCAACCAGGGCGTTTCCACCCACCCCAAAGTACGGCTGAAATCGCTGGTGACACGTTACAAAGAGACTTCCGACGGGCCGACAGTGCTGGAGAAAACCGGTATTTCGGCGGTGCGCGGCGCCTGCCCGCATTTTCATCAGTGGTTGTGCTCATTGGAAAATACGGGACATGGTGTTTCCGGTGGACTCAGGGGACCAAGTGGACACGGTCTATAGACAGTCACCCGCGGGGACTTTAAATTCCCTTGATTTCAACACTTCTGATCGAGAACCGCAGACTGTCCATACACGTGGGCCGGGCCGCCGGGGAAACCGGGAGATGACGCCGGGTTTTTGTTGGCGCAGGGCGGCGATTCAGCGTATAGGCACAACCAAACAAAACAACGATAAAGGAGATTGTTTCATGAGCACACCGGTTTTTCACCACGTCCACGTGTTGTGTCGGGATTTGGAGGCGATGATCGCGTTCTGGACGGAAGGGCTCGGCGGCAAGGTCATCAAGCGCCGTGATTTTTTCGGTGACCCGGGGGCGGAGCTCGATATCGGTTCCGGGACGGTTCTGCTCTACCTGCGGCAGGTGAAGGCCGACGGCCACGAAACCGACCTCAAGTCGCCGCTGCCGTACAACCATGTGGGCCTCAGGGTCGACAACGTCGACAAGGCGCTGGAAAAGGCTCTGACTCTGCCGGGGACATCGGTGCACACGCCGGCGAAGGACGCGGGCGACTTGCGCATCGCGTTCGTTTACGGGCCGGAGAATGTCCTGGTCGAGCTGATCGCGGCCAAGGCGTAACCCCCGGGTAAGGGGGAGCGCCGACTGCCGGCGGCGGGGACGTTGTTCAAAACGTCCCCGAAGAATGCCGGGCAGTATCGGAAAAACGATCGGTTCAGGTGAACACCGCGTGAGGAACTCAGGCGGTGCGGCGCAGATTTGCGCGCTCCTGTGCCGGTTGGTAGGCAATACTGCAGTGGTACGGGCAGTAGGGCAGCCCATCCACAGCATCGCCGCCGCAATAACGGAACTCGGGAGTGAGCGGATCGCCCAGGGGCCAGCGGCACATGGAATCCGTCAGTTCCAGAATGGTGACGCGTGTGCACTCGGGCATGGTTGCCGCGGCATACGAGTCATAGGGGCGAGACCACGGAGAGCGGTCGGAAGAACGGGTAGTTTCATTGTGTTCCCGGAAAGAAGTTTTAGGGGAACGGCGGGAGCCGTCTGCTGATTTGCGGCGGGGGCGGGGGGTTGAAGACCCCTTCTTTTTGGCGCGTCCGGCCAGGCCCATTCTGTGAACCTTGCCGATGACGGCATTACGGGTGACCCCGTCACCGATTTCGTTGGCAATGCGGCTGGCGCTCAATCCTTCGGCCCAGAGCCTCGTCAAAAGCTCTATGCGTTCTTCGGTCCAAGTTGCGCCAGTGTCGTTCATGTTATTCTCCTTGATTTTGTTGTTATCGGAAGAAGACAAAAAAAAGCCGTTGCCGCAGAAATGACATTCCGCAGAAAACAGCCCCCAACAAAATTTTGTTATGATGTTACACAGACCAGTTCCGTGATTACGGGGACCCCTCCCCACAATCGCCTGCCTCCCGCCCGGAAGACGGAAAGACGCGGAATCAGCTACTCCTCCGAGGGGACCCCTCCCCCCGGCTGACTCTCTCCAACATGTGCTGGATTACGCTGGAACCAAACCTGCGGCGCAACTCACATCGCCGACAACAATAGATATATCCGAATCAGTGACTCTCGCCAAGAGTCCCGATGATTCAAGAGTCAAATTTTTTTTAACTAAATTTATTCATCATTGATTTTGCTTGTGAATTTCTCAAATATTTTTTTCGTCTTTTGCGGGGATTTCTCCGAATCATGGCGCAACCGCGGCGAATCGGCCGAAAATGCCGTTTTCCGGCCACAAGATAGGATGATTCGTGCACGAATCATCATGCGAATCATCATACGAATCATCATTGAGTCATTATAAATATTGCCGGATTCGTTTTCGCGGATAAATAGGGTATGAGACTATAGTGAACGCTTGGAAAAATGGAGATGACGCCGATGAGCGAAACCCGCAAGCCGCACCGCGATGACGTGGTGATCCCCTTTACCGTTGACAGCCTCGATGTGCGCGGGCGTCTGGTGTGCATCGGCCCGGCGCTGGACGCAATTCTGCGCCGCCACGACTATCCGGACGCGGTGTCGCGGCTGGTGGCCGAAGCGGTGGCCGCGGCGGCGATGCTCGGCTCGGCCCTCAAAATCGAAGGGGAATTCCAGGTGCAGACCCGCGGCGACGGCGCCGTGGAGCGCATTATCGCCGATTTTTCGGCCTCGGGGGCGCTTCGCGCCTGTGCCCGCTATGACGCCGACAAGGTGAAAGACGGCGGCGCCGGCGCCGGGCTGCTCGGCGACGGGGTGCTGGCGCTGACCATCGACCCGGGCGCGGAAATGAAACAGTATCAGGGCGTGGTGGCGTTGGATTCCTCGGGGTTCGAGGGCGCCGTCAACCGCTATTTCCGGGATTCCGAGCAGATCCCGACGCTGATCCGCCTGGCGGTGGCCGAACAGTTTGAAGGCGGCGAAGCGCACTGGCGGGTGGGCGGCATCATGGCGCAGCACCTGCCGGGGCCCTCCGGCGGCGAAGACGACGACAGCACACCGGGAAACGAAGACCCGAACTGGGAGGAAGCGCGGGCGTTGCTGGAAACGGTGGCGGACCACGAACTGGTCGATCCGACGGAGCCGGGAGAAACCCTGCTCTACCGCCTGTTCCACCAACAGGGCGTCACCGCCTACGCCGATATCGGGTTGCGCGAACAGTGCAGCTGCTCCCGCGAACGGGTGCTCGCCATGCTGCAAGGCTTCCCGGCGGAGGAGCGGCGCGAGCTGGTCGGGGCGGATGGCCGCATCACCGTCACCTGCGAATTCTGCGGCCGGGTTTACGGGTTTACGGCGGAGGAAGTGTGAAGGCGGAAGGCGTCATTGCGAGTGCAGCGAAGCAATCCGGAAAAGCCTTGGTGGACTTGGGTGGACTTGGTTGGACTTGGGTGGACGAAACCGCCGGGTCTACCGGTTGAAGTGTCCACGGCCGGCGCCAATCAAAAAGCTGAAATCAGAATTCCCTCACGCGGTGCCGATGAGCTCGGAAAGGCCGCGCAGGAACGTGTCGGCTTCGTTGAGCTGCGCCAGGGTGATAAACTCGTCGGGCTGGTGGGCCTGGTCGATGGAGCCGGGGCCGCAGACAACGGTGGAGATGCCCGCCGCCTGAAAATGCCCGCCTTCGGTGCCGTAGGAGACGGTGGTGGTTTCGCGGTCCACCAGGAGCGGCGCGATGAGGCGGCAGGCCTTGGGCGACGGTTCGGGCTTGAGGCCGGGCACAATGAGCATGTTCTCGGTGGTGATGGAGCCGAAGGGGCCGAAGCGCGTCAGCCGCCGGGCGGTGATGGCGGCGGAAAAGGCGGCGATGCGCGCCTCCAGCGCCGGGATATCGATGTCCGGAAGGCCGCGGACCTCCCATTCCATAAAGCATTTGGCGGCGAGGACGTTGATGACGGTGCCGCCCTCGACCCGGGCGACGTGGGCGGTGGAATAGGGCGGGTCAAACCGGTCACTGGCGTCACCCTGGAGCATGAAGTCATCGGCGAGTTTCGCCACTTCGGCGATGAACTCGCCGGCGGCCAGCACGGCGCTGGCGCCCTGTTCCGGCATGGCCGAGTGGGCCTCGCGGCCGGTGACGGTGGTGTGATAGAGAATGATGTTCTTGTGGGCGTCAACCATCTGCATCCGCGTCGGTTCGCCGACGACGGCGGCGGCAGGAAGCGGCCGGTTGGCGACAAGCCAGCGGATGGCGTCGACGCTGCCGAGGCAGGAAATCTCCTCGTCATGGGAAAACACCAGATAGATCGGGCAGGCCGGGCGGGCGGCGACGAACACCGGCACGGCGGCAAGAGCCGCGGCGACAAAACCCTTCATGTCGGCGGCGCCGCGACCGTATGCCTTGCCGCGTTCAACCGTGAGGCGAAACGGATCGGTGCGCCACACCTGACCAGTCACCGGCACGGCGTCGGTATGGCCGGAGAGCACGATGCCGGGCCGGTCGGCCGGGCCGATTTCCGCCAGCAGCGTCGCCTTGTCCCCCGCGGCGTTGGGGAACAGCCGGCTGTCCACGCCGTGGGACGCGAGATAATCCTGTATGAAGGAAATGATGGGCAGGTTGGATTTTTCACTGGTGGTGTCGAAGGCCACCAGTTTCTCAAGCATCTCGAGGGTGGTGACGGGCGCGGGGGTCGGCATGGTCGGGTTCCGCCTTGTTCCTGTGTTTCGGACGATACCGGATTAGCACGGTGGAGACGCCGGGCGCAAGAGCGTTGAACGTGTTCTTTCCAAACGGGGGGCGTCAGCGCGCCAGTTCCCTCAGGCCCAGGCGGATGAGCGTCTTGGCCTCGGGGTTTTCCCCCGCCCGGGCAAGGGCGGCGGCCACGGCGGCGGCGGCCTGGGGCCGGGGATAACCGAGATTGACCAGCGCGGAGACGGCATCCTGCGCCTCGGAGGGGAGGGCGCTGTCGGCGCCGGTGAGCGCCGCGGCGGTGAGCGTCACGCCGCCGCCGACGCCCAATGCCGGGGCCTTGTCCCGCAGTTCGGCGCAAATGCGCTGCGCCAGTTTGGGGCCGACGCCGGGGGCGCGCGACAGCGCCGCGCGATCGCCGCTCGCGATGGCCTGAACCAAGGCGCCGGGTTCGCCGATGGACAGCAGGCCGAGGGCCACCTTGGAGCCGACGCCCTGCACCGTCTGCAACAGGTTGAACAGGGCGCGCTCGCCGCGGCTGCGGAAACCGAACAGGCGGATGGCGTCTTCCCGCACCTGGGTTTCGATGTGGAGTTCGGCGGCTTCTCCCACGGCGGGCAGCGCCTGCAGCGTGCGCCCGGAACAGAACACCAGGTAGCCGACGCCGCCGACATCGAGGATGAGACTGTCTTCGTCGATGGACTCGATGAGTCCCTTGAGTTTTCCGATCATGGGGCACCGCCGGGGAAGGGTGGACGACGGCACCGTGCATAGAACAGTTCGCGCGCCGACGCAATCACTCCGCGCGGCGTATCCTCACGGTTGCAGGGCCGGGCGGGCGCGGTCATACCCCTGGTCGACGGCGCGTTTCAGCCAGTAACGCGCCTGCTCGTCATCGGGGTGGACGCCGATGCCGCAGGTGTGAAGTATCCCCAGGGTATACTGGGCCTCCGGGTCCCCCTGGTCGGCGGACTCCAGATACCAGGTCACCGGCTGCTTGTAGACCGGTTCAAGCAGCGCGCGGTACTCGGCCTTGTCGGCGCCGCAGACCGGAGCGCGCTTCACCGCGGCGTCATACCAGATTTCCACCACTTCCTCGGTGTTGAGGGCGGCGTAATCGGGGGTGAGGTCGGGGTCGGCCGGCGCCAGACCGTCGGAGTAGATTTTGCTGGACCGGCGGCGCATTCCGGTGATGTCGTGGACAACGGCGCGGCCGAACCAGTAATCGGCGCGGGCCGCGTCCGGCTCGACGCCGTCACCGGCGGCGTAGATGTAGCCGAGGTTGTAGAGCGGCGCCGAAAACCCCTGGGCCGCCGCCTTGCGATACCATTCTTCGGCGTGGGCGATGTCTTTGGGAACGCCGATGCCGTGCTGATAGAGATAACCGAGGCGGTGTTGGGCGTCGGCCAGGCCCTGATCCGCCGCCTTCAGCAGCCAGGATTCCGCCTCGTCTTCGATGCGCGGGTCGGCGCAGTTGAGGCAGATGCCGAGGACATACTGGGCATAAGCGCTGCCCTGCTCCGCCGCCCAGCGGTACCATACCCGCGGCTTGTGGGAAATCATGCTGAGAATGCGCCGCTCATCGACCGCCAGCTCATGGGTGGCGGCGGCGGGTCGGGAATTGGCTTCGTCGAACCATTTGGCGGCCAGGGCGTCATCGCGCTCAGTGCCGCGGCCGATGGAATACATGCGGGAAAGCTGGATTTGCGCGTCGGAATAGCCCTGTTCCGCGGCGCGGCGGCACCAGGCGAAGGCCTCGGTGTCGCTCTGCTGCACGCCGTAACCGTTGGCGTACATACCGCCCAGCCGGTACTGCGCCTCGGCCAGCCCCTGGTCGGCAGCCTTGCGGTACCACGCCGCCGCCTTGACATAATCCCGCGCCACATGCTCGTGGCGCTCATACATGTCCCCCAGGGCGAGCTCGGCGGCGGCCAGCCCCTGCTCCGCCGCCTTGCTGAACAGCTCCATGGCGCGCTCACTGTCGGTGAGGACGCCGACGCCGAAATCATACATGAAGCCCAGGGTCAGTTGCGCCTCGGCGTCACCGGCCTCGGCGGAACGCAGCAACCGGCGGAAATAAAAGGCGAAATCCTTGAGGTACTCATCGCGGTCAGCATAAGGCTCGCCGTAGACAAGCCACGCCGACGGGGCCATCGAGGCCGCGATATGCTGGGACGCCTGCCCCTTTTCCATGCGGATGGACAGGGCCGGGAACCCCTCTTCCCCCGCGCGGTAGCCGATCCCGCCCAACAGCATGAACGCCGCCAACAGGGCGCCGAAACGCATGATCGCGTGTCCGGGCATCCACATATCCTCTTCCCCATCCCGGCCCCTGTTTCCGACAATACGGCGCGCTTGTCAAGCAAATCCGCATACGGGTCACATGGGGGCGCGGATAGGACAGGGGGAAAGGAAATGCGGAATTCGGAATGCGGAATTGGCCGCGCCGTTCACCGGAGGGGCCGCAAAATTGGGGCCGGGATTCGACAGATCATGAGAGGCGGGCGGGGCTACTCCTGTCATAGCACGGATGAAACCGGGGTTGGGCGCAGTCTTGCTGTCTTGGCTCGCCACCCGCCTCATTTTGTTATTTTAACACCGATAAACCGGCCTTACAATGGGGTTGAAGACCGGTTTTCCTTTTCGTCAGGCAAACCGGAAAGGGTCTGGTGGACCGGGTGGACTTGGTGGACACGGTGGACCTGGTGGACATTGTCCGGGGTACGGTTCAGTCCACCCTTGTCCACCAAAACGTTTCCGCGACTCGCCGCGGGGCCGTCATCCGGCGGCAAAGGGTTCCGTGATCCCGGAAATGCAAGGAAATCGATAGAAAACGCAACAAAGTTCTTGCGCGGGCGGACATGTTTGCATAACGTGCGCGCGCCGAATTGCGCCCTTTGCCGTTGCCGCAGCGGGCACGGTCCGGGATTCTCGCATCAGGGATACTTCAAGGAGACATCATGAAAAAAGTGCAAGGTGCCCTGCTGGCCTGCGCCGCCGTGTTCGCGTCCGCCGGTTTCTCCGGTTTCGAGCCCGCCGCCGCCGCCGACAAGACCGACAAGATCGTTTTCGCCGCCGGTCGTCCGGATGACGCGTGGTTCGCGCTGTCCCACGGCCTGGCCACCAAAATCAACGAGCGCTCCGAGTGGCTGGAGGCCGAGGTGGTCGCCACCGCCGGTATTGTCGACAACACCCGTCTGGCCGAGCCGGATGAGGAGAAGCGCGTCAGCCATGTGGTCATCACCATGACGCCGGGCATGGAGCTGTGGGCGACCCCGGAATACACCACCAAGAAGATCGGCACCGCCGGCTTCCTGGCCTCGGCCATGGTCACCCTCGACCCGAACATCAAAACCTGGGCGGACCTCAAGGGCAAGACAGTGATGCTGTCGCGCAAGGTGCCGCAGTCCTACACCTATCTGTTCATGGACGTGTTCGACCAGGCGGGTGTCGGTGATTCCATCAAATACCGCCACGGCGGCACCTCGGCGGTGCTGACGGCGCTGCAGGACGGCGCGGCCGACGCCGGTTCCCTCATGGTGTCGGTCATCTGGCCCGATACCTTCGTTCCGGGGCCGTTCCTGGAGCAGCTGCAGACCCGCGGACCGGTGTATTTCCCGGAGATGGGCAATGTCGAAAAGAACATCGAGATGATTGCCAAGGCCGGGCAGCAGGAGGAATTCAAAGGCGCTCCGGTGCCGGCGCTGGCGCTGGTGGCGCCGGCCAACTCCTTCGGACCGACGCAGACCGAGCCGCTCACCATCCTGGCGCCGCCGGTGATGTGGGCCGCCGGAACGCAGATGCCGGACAAGGTGGTGTACGAAATCACCAGAGTCATGTATGAAATGGCCGAAAAGGGCGAATTCGGCGATTACCACGTCATCGGCAAGGGCATCACCCCCGATTACCTGACCACCTCCTTCTGGGCAACGGAAGAGGAATGCCGGAAGAACTATCATCCCGGCGCCGTCAAGTATTACGATGAGCGCGGCATCAAGCTGAAGTCGTTCCTGGACAGCTACAAGAAGTAACGACAGGCTGTTTTCCGCCGGGGAGGGCCCCGGCGCGGGCGATGGTGTATTTTGGGGCGCGGCGGCCGGAGCAAGGCGGCCGCGCCTTCGCAACCGGGGAAACGTCATGAAACAGAACGCGGCCTTGTCGGGCGTTCTCAAAATCCTGTGCACGATCACGGCGCTCGCCATGGTCTTCTACCAGTGCTGGTTCATTGTCGCGCTGCCGTTCGAGCCGTCGGTCAACGGCGTCATCCATCTCGGCTTCGCCTTTGTCGTGCTGCTTCTGTCGCGCTTGTCCGTCAAGCTGCGGTGGAAGGATTTTCTGTTTCTCGCGGCGTCCGTCGCCGTGACGGCGTATTTCTTCTTCGCCTATGAGCGCATTCTGCAAAACCCGGCCTATCCGCCGACGGCGGCGCTGGTGGCCGGAGTGGTCGGCGCCGTCATCGCCTTCTATCTCACCTACCGGGTGTTCGGGCTGATATTCCCGATCATCACCGTGGTCGGCATTCTGTATCTGTGGCTGGGCTCCTATCTTCCGGGGGCGCTGCACGCGCCGACCATGGAGTTCAAGCGCATGATCGTCACCCTGGCGGCGGATGTCACCTCGCCGTGGGGGCTCTACGGCAGTCTGCTGATACTTTCGGCCAACTATCTGTTTCTGTTCATTATTTTCGGCGCGGTGCTGGAAGCCTTCGGCGGATTGAACTTCATCATGTCCATCGGCAACTGGGCAGCGGGGCATTTCCGGTCCGGCGCGGCGGCGCTGTCGATCATTTCCAGCGCGCTTTTAGGTTCCATCACCGGCAGCACCGTCGCCAACATCACCATCACCGGCACCTTCACCATCCCGTTGATGAAAAAAACCAATTACACCGCCGAGCAGGCGGCGGCCATCGAGACCGCGGCCTCCTGCGGCGGGCAGATTCTGCCGCCGGTGATGGGCGCCACCGTGTTTGTCATGAGCGGCTTCACCGGCATCTCCTACTTCGCCATCGCCAAGGCGTCGGTGGTGTCGGCGCTGATCTATTTCGGCCTGCTGCTGTTTTATGCCGAGCTCAACGCCCGCAAGCGCAACATTCAGCCGCTGCAGGGCCAGGCGGTCGACACCCGCGCCCTGTTGCTCTCCGCCCCGGTGTTCATTCTGCCGCTGGCGCTGCTGCTCATGCTGCTCTATCTCGGCCGTTCGCTGATGCGCACCATCTATTACTGCATCCTGGCGGTGGTCGTCCTCGGGCTGTTCTTCAACCTGTTCCAGCGCAACAAGCTCAAGTGGCGCGACGTGGTGGAAAACATCGTGCGCGGCGCGGTGTCCGGCAGCCAGATTGCCGTGGTGCTGGCGTTGATTGGCGTGGCGGTGGCCTGCGTCGAGGTGACGGGGCTGGGCATGAAACTCGGCGGCTTTCTGGTGACGCTCTCCATGAACAACCTGCACATGCTGCTGTTGCTCACCGCCGTCACCGCCATTATCCTCGGCATCGGCCTGCCGTCGCCGGCGGCCTACATCATCTGTGCCACCATTCTGTCGCCCGCCATCCACAAGATGGGCGTGCCGCTGTTGCAGGCGCACCTGTTTCCGCTCTATTTCGCGCTGTTCTCGCACCTGACGCCGCCGGTGGGCATCGGCCTGATGGTGGCCTGCAAGATGGCCAACTCGGATTATCTGAAATCCGCCGTCGAAGCGTTGAAGGCGGCGTTCCCGTCGTTCTTCCTGCCGTTCCTGTTTGTCTATTCGCCCGGCATCCTGCTGGCCGCGCCGCAGGCCGACATCGTGCTCTCCATCATCGGCACCGTGCTGTTCTTCGTGACGCTGGGCGTCATCCTCAACCGCTATTTTGCCGGGGCGGTGTCAGGCGGCGTTCTGGCGCTGCTGCTCGCGGCGTTCTTCGCGCTGGGCGTCTTCCTGGTCGACGCCGGCCATCCGCTGCCGGCGCTGGGCATCGGCGCCGCCCTGCTCGTTACGGCGCTCGTCATCAATGTGCGCCGGTACAAGGCCGCGGCGGGGTAGGGCCGGGGCCTCCCGGGCGGGATTCACTTGACTGTACCCCATATCAAGTACGAATTTTAAGTGGGAGAGTGTACTTCATGCGGGCGGTCCGGTTTCACTTTTGGAGGGGAACCAAGCGTAGGGGGATATGGGAGTGTGAAGGAAAGTCTGTCAACCGGCGTCTGGTGATGGTTGAACGCCACAGCGGCGGCGGGGATGAACTCCGGCTCCGGCGGTCGCCGAACCGGAGCGCACACTAACAATCAATATCCCACCGATGGCATTTTCGGGTGTCATCGTCGTCCATTTCCTCTTCCTCCTCCACGTCTTCTTCTTTTGCCGGTTCCCATTCAGGCGAGTCCTTGTTCATGAGCATCATGTGATGATATGGCCGGATTTGCATGCGGACTTCGCCAATTCCTGCGACAAACCAGACCCCCTCGGGACTGTCAGTCAATCGTTCGAGGAAGCTGTTGATTTCCTTTTCCGGTTCACGCGGCATTATCAATTCGAGGATCGTTTTCAACACGGTGATGAAACGGCGTTTATTCAACTCTTTGGACGAGCGAAACGGGGACGTGCTCAACCAGACACGAACAAGCCTGCCTCTTGTGTCCGCTTCAAAAGCCACGGACACCCCGTTGCCGGATGAGCACCGGCACATGTCTCCATCGCCCGCCTGGTTGCCGACAGGTTCGCACCCCCGTTTTTTGTCAACCTTGCAGGTGATGCCGTGGGCTTTCAAGCGGGCATTCAGATCGTCGAAAAAAGTTGCTTTTGTGCACGGTCCAAGCGGCTTTGAACAATCCGACGCGTGGCTTTCATCGTCTTCGCGCCGACCGCAGTAAACGGGGTGGCCGTTGTTGTCTATCACACCCACCTCCGCCTGCGGAGGCTCGGCGCGGGTCCCGGATATCACCCCCGATAACGCCCACGCGACAAGTCCGGCCAAAACGCACACCACGACATGGCCGCGGGTTTTGCCTCGCGTGTTCTTCCCGTTCGCCATGGACATCCTCTCTTCCCCTGTCACCGGAGTCTTCTCGCACAGCCTGTCACCGGCGTCAATTTCGCTGATGATGCCGGGAACAATGTTCCGCGCGAACCGGGTCATTCCAGCCGGTCTCCCCGCTTGTTCAGCCTGCCGAACAGAGACTTCGCGGTGGTGTTCCCTCGCCGTGACCAACGGTTTCCGGCGACGGAGACTGTCCCGTTGACTGGGCGTGTCCCATAAAATGTCCCATTAAATGTCCCATAAAATGTCCCATTAAACGGGATGGAGACAATGGCGCCCGCGATGGCGCGGGAAAACCCGGTTAAAGGTATCTGAACGGTTTGCCGGAAAGGAAAATCAACACGCGCGCCGCCTTCCCCGGCGTGGGCGGGTTCCCGACGCAGAACCTGTGGGACATGCGCGAGCCGGAACGCGCGCTGATCGCCCGCGTCGAGGACTTCCTGCGCGCGATGGGCGGGCTGATGGCGAGAGACGTCGCCCGGTATTGATGCGAATGCGCAATTTTGCTATATTCCATGTTCTACAGCCCGGAGGACAGCCGAACGTGAAAATCGGGAAGGAAAGCGAAAAACTGGAATTCAAGAAAACCACCGCGGAACTCAGCGAGGGCGTTATCTCGATGGTCGCCATGCTGAACAAACACGGCGGTGGCGAGTTGTATTTCGGCATTCGCAATGACGGTACTCCGCTGGGCATGGACATTTCCGGCAAGACCCTCCGGGACGTGAGTCAGTCGGTTGCGAACCATATCGAGCCGAAAATTTATCCCAAAATCAATGAAGTCTATGTGTGCGACAAACCGTGCATCCATGTGGAGTTTTCAGGCGAGGAAGCCCCATACTTCGCTTTCGGCAGAGCGTATATTCGTGTGGCCGATGAGGACAGGGTGATGTCGGCGGCGGAGATTGAAAGTTATATCCTCAAAAAGAATGCCGGGCGTGAGGTTTGGGACAACGCCGTTTCCGACAGAATGGTCGCCGACGTGGATGAAACCGTGCTGCATGATTATATCGATCGCGCCAACCGCGCCGGGCGTATTGACTTCCCGTACACCAACAATGAGGAAGTGCTGAAGAGACTTAACGTGACCGACGGCGGCAAGCTGAAGAACGCCGCAAACGTGCTGTTTTGCGGTTCGCCTCTGTTGGAGATGCAGATGGCGATTTTCGCGGGAACCGAACGGTTGACGTTCAACGACATCAATCGGAAAAGCGGTAGTGTCACAGATTTGATTGAGATTGCCGAAACGTATATCCGCAACAATATCCGTTGGCGGGTGGTGCTGGACGGCTCCGTTCAACGCAAGGAAATCCCGGAAATCCCGATAGACGCGGTGCGTGAGGCTTTGGTCAACTCCTTCTGCCACCGGGACTATAAGTCGTCGCAGAACAACGAAATCACGATTTACAGTAATCGCGTCGAGATATACAATCCCGGCGCTTTTCCGGAAGGGCTGACGCCACAGGACTTCATCACGGGTTATGAGCGTTCCGTAAAACGAAATCCGCTTTTGGCGCAGCTGATGTATTATTCCAAGGATATCGAGAGCTTCGGCACCGGCCTCCGGCGTATTACGGAAGCCTGTAAAAAAGCCGGAGTCGCAGTGGGATTCAACTTGCTGAAAAGAGGCTTCGCGGTGGTGTTCCATCGCCGTGACGAACAGTTTCCGGCGACGGAGACTGTCCCGTTGACTGAGCGTGTCCCATTAAATGAGATGGAGAAAATGACGCTCGCCATCGTGCGTGAAAACCCGGCGGCAACGGCCGGCCAAATCGCATTGATCTTGTCCAAATCCCGGAAATCCGGTCAAAGGTATCTGAACAGTTTGCAAGAAAAGAAAGTCATCGCGCGCGTCGGTTCAAAAAAAGGCGGTTACTGGAAGATTCTTCCCGATGTCGATGCCGATGATGGGACAGGGGGCGGAAATCGTTGAACCAGACCGCCTTGAAAGCAGTCAGCCCGGCGTCATCTACAACCAAAAACGCTCCATGAAGTCTCATCACGGAGCGTGAACGGGTGGGAGGTATAGAATCCGCCAACCGGGAGCTGACGTCTTACACGGCATGGAGCCGAATTTCGCCTCCTCACAACTCCGACATTAACCGAAACACAGTCCTGCTTCAAGTGATACCTTGCCCGCACAGACCGGAGAATGTCGGTGCGGATGTCGCGGAGCGGCGGTGAAAGGGCCCTCGAAAGCCGGAATGCTTCGTTCCTCTCCCGCTCCACCTTCAGCGTCACGTCGGAGAAATCCCACGACGGGATTTCCCTTACGTCCGGCGCGATCCGGGGGGTAAAATCCGGTCCCCCGCCTTGCCGTTCGTCGGAGCGTTCAACCGATACGTTTTCGCGCTCGTGTGACCTGCGGAGTCTATGACACCTCGCTCGCACAGCATATTCAGATAGCGCCATGTTGTTTTGGCGGTCTTCCCGGTTATCGCGCGCGCTTCCTGTGGCGTGATGGAACCGTGAGATTCCAAAAAGTCGAGAAGCGGCTTGACCTTCTTCAGTTCAGATTCGGTCAAAACTTCGGACACATCTTCGGACATTCTTCGGCCAGGGCTTCTTTCATTTCCGCTCACGCTTCGGTCAAAATCGGACGCATACGGAAATGTCACGACGATGAAGCCCGGCGTTATCTCAAACACCGAGCGATCATACGCTTCCAGTATCCGCCGCATTCCGGAACCGAGCCCTTCCACCAGTTCCACATCTTTAAAAACGCGCATCAGCTCGCGGTTGCGCAGCATTGAGCGTCCGTTGAAGAAGTCCTCCAGCGACAGCCCCGCCACAAGACCACCCGTCGAGGTGATGGTCACCCGGTCGGAGAAAAACTCCACGACGGGCCAGCCGAGATTGTAGTCATTATGAACTACGGCATTGATGAACGCCTCGCGCAGCGCAACCGCATTGATGGGCTTGCGGCTCCTGAACTCGTCGAGCTTCATGTTGATGCGCCGTGCATCCTTGCTGCGGGCATTGAAAGCCTGCGAGTTGATAATCATCACGTTGATTGCGCTGTCCGAGGCGAAGCGGTCAATCTCGGTGAGCTGAGCGGAGTTGTAGATGAAGTAGCGAATCTTCTTGCCGTAGTCCTCAGCGAAATGCTCCTCGGTAATCTGGAAGGACTTGTACACGTCCTCGCGGATGGCCATGGACGGCACGACGATTATGAACTTGCTCCATCCATACCGCTTGTTCAGCTCGTACATGGCCTTGATGTATGTGTAGGTCTTGCCCACGCCGGTCTCCATCTCGACCGTGAGGTTGTAGCGGCCATCCAATGCCTTGGACGGCTCTATCCGGTAACTGCGCTGTATCTTCTGAATCTGCTCCAAGATAATGCCTCGTTCAGCTCCGGCACTATGCGGGCATTGCCGAAGCCCGTGAAGTCTTTCTCATAGGTGAGCGAAATCCGGCGGTTTTCCTCATTGCCCCGGTCAATCATATAGGACGGGGTGCTGTACGGCTGACCCATGAAGACATCGCAGACGGCCTTGGCAGCATCGGCTTGGAACTTCTAGTGCTTGAATTGCAGCTTCATTCGCCGTCACCTCCCGTGTCTCCGCTGCGCTGAAGCTCGTCCAAGTCAGCTTCCTCCAAAAACTTGTCAAAGTCGGAGCTGAACAGCTTATCTTGTATCACACGATACTTCTCAAACTCGCCTTCGGCATGAATCTTGGCCTCCAAAGCGGACACCTTACCCGCGTTTGTCAGAATATCCGTACCGGTTGCTTGGAGGAACAGGTCGAGGCGGTTCTTCCAGTCTTTCTGTGACATCGGTATCCGGCGTGTCGCTTGGAACTCGGCAAATTCCAGATAGGCCGTGACAATCCGTTCGAGTGACTGCATTTCCTGCTCGCCCAGATAGTTCTTGGCGATGGTCACGTCGGACTTGCGGATTTTGCCCTTTGGGGCAGCTTCCCAAGTCGTCAAGCCCATGAACTGCTTTTCAGCGTCGGCTCGCTCCACGATAATCTCTGCCGCTGTATGCCCATGGATAGCAAAGTGCAGCTTGTTCTGCACGGTCTTGAAGAACAGGATCGTCTCCTTGCTGTCTGGTTTGTAGTCGTAAGACAGTGCGTAAATGTCGGTAATCTTCTGGTAGAACTTACGCTCGGAGAGCCGGATTTCCCGGATGTCTTCGAGCAGCCGCTCGAAGTAGGTCTGCGAGAATACTCGGTCGTTTTTCAGCCGCTCTTTGTCCAGCACATAGCCCTTCATGGTAAAGTCGGCCAACACATCCGCTGCCCATGCCCTGAATCCTATGGCCTTCCCGGAGTTGACCTTGAAGCCCACGGCTATGACGGCTTGGAGGTTGTAGTATTTGTAGTTGTATGTCTTGCCGTTGCTCGCAACTGTTCGGAAATTCCGAACAGTTGAAACCTCGTCCAGCTCGCCGCCGGCGAAGATGTTGCCGAGATGCTCCGAGACGGTGCTTTTCGATGTCTCGTAAAGCGAGCATATGGATTTCTGCGTCAACCAGACGTTCTCATCAGCCACCAACGCGTCAACGCCATCACCGCCGGTTTCTTTCGTGAAGACAAGGAAGTCGTTGGTCGCATTGCGGATTTGGATGCTCTGATTATCCTTCGTATCTTTTGCCATGTTCGCCCTCCTATATCACCTTGACGCTCGTGTTGGGCGCAAGCAGTTTGAAAATTTCTTCAACGTTGATTTTCGACGGGCTGTCGGTGAAGCTCGAATCACGGAACACGGCGCGGAGCGGCTGCCGCTTGGCAATCTCCTTCACCACGTCCTCGCTGATTGTATCAGCGAAGCAGGCGATAAGGTCGCCGCCGAGCGCTCAACCTTCACACTTGGGTAACTCTCTACAACGCTCCTCCGTAGTCCACCAGCGCAACTCACCGTAATGGGCGAGGAGCGATTCATTTATAGATGTCAGCTTGCCGCTCATTGTAGCCTCCTTACTTCGCTACTGCCTTCCGGTACGTCGTTTCGACTATATCAGCGCACTCAGAGTCTGACT
>JAISTL010000045.1 GCA_031272615.1 Methylobacteriaceae bacterium
TGCGCTGGGCCTCGACGCCGAGGAAATTCTCGACACGTTTTACAACCGGGTGATTTTCGAAAAGACCGACAAAGGCTGGCGCGTGCCGTTCGACGCCGAACGGTGGAAAGGCGTCAAGGCCAACAATGACCTCATCAACGCCGATACCGGCGAGGTGTTCCTCGAAACCGGCAAGAAGCTCAACGCCCGCCAGGTGAAGCAGCTGGCCGACAAGGGCCTGAAAGCCATCGCCATGACCGACGAGGACCTCTGCGGGCAGTATCTGGCGGAGGACATGGTCAACATGGAAACCGGCGAGATCTACGCCGAGGCCGGCGAGACCGTCACGGAAAAGCTGCTGACGGTGATGGAGGAAGCGGGAATTCGCGAAATTCCGGTGCTGGATATCGATTACGTCAATGTCGGCCCCTATATCCGCAACACTTTGGCTGCCGATAAAAACAGCAGCCGCGAGGATGCGTTGTTCGACATCTACCGGGTGATGCGCCCGGGCGAGCCGCCGACCATCGAATCCGCCGAGGCGATGTTCCATTCGCTGTTCTTCGACCCGGAGCGCTATGATCTCTCGGCGGTCGGCCGCGTCAAGATGAATGACCGCCTGCGCTTCGATGATGTGCCGGATACCGTGCGCGTGCTGCGCAAGGAGGACATTCTGGCGGTGGTCAAGGCGCTGGTCGGCCTGCGCGACAGCAAGGGCGAGGTGGACGATATCGACCATCTCGGCAACCGGCGTGTGCGCTCGGTGGGCGAACTGATGGAAAACCAGTATCGCATCGGTTTGCTGCGCATGGAGCGGGCCATCAAGGAGCGTATGTCATCGGTCACCATCGACACGGTGATGCCGCAGGACCTCATCAACGCCAAGCCGGCGGCGGCGGCGGTGCGCGAATTCTTCGGCTCGTCGCAGCTCTCCCAGTTCATGGACCAGAACAATCCGCTGTCGGAAATCACCCACAAGCGGCGGTTGTCGGCGCTCGGGCCGGGCGGTTTGACGCGTGAGCGCGCCGGGTTCGAGGTGCGTGACGTGCACCCGACCCATTACGGCCGTATCTGCCCGATTGAGACCCCCGAAGGGCCGAATATCGGGTTGATCAATTCGCTGGCGTCCTTCGCGCGGGTCAACAAGTACGGCTTCATCGAAACGCCGTTCCGCAAGGTGAAGAACGGCAAGGTTCTGGACGAGGTGATCTATCTCAACGCCCAGAAGGAGGCGGATTACAACGTCGCCCAGGCCAACGCCGAAATGGATGCCGACCAGCGCCTCACCGAGGATTTGGTGGTGTGCCGTCATGCCGGTGAAACCATTGTGGTGCCGCCGGAAAAAGTTGATTTGATGGACGTGTCGCCGAAACAGCTGGTTTCGGTGGCGGCGGCGCTCATCCCGTTCCTGGAGAACGACGACGCCAACCGCGCCCTGATGGGCTCCAACATGCAGCGGCAGGCGGTGCCGCTGGTGCGTTCCGACGCGCCCTTTGTCGGGACCGGCATGGAGAAGGTGGTGGCCCGGGATTCCGGCGCCGCCATTGTCGCCGAGCGTCCGGGTGTCGTGGACCAGGTGGACGCCACGCGTATCGTCATCCGCGCCACCGAGGAGACGGACGTCGCCAAGCCCGGCGTCGACATTTACCGCCTCAAGAAGTTCCAGCGCTCCAACCAGAGCACCTGCATCAACCAGAAACCGCTGGTCAAGGCCGGGGATACCGTCGCCGCCGGCGAGGTCATCGCCGACGGTCCGGCGACGGATTTCGGCGAACTTGCGCTCGGGCGTAACGTTCTGGTGGCGTTCATGCCGTGGAACGGTTACAATTACGAGGATTCCATTCTGCTGTCCGAGCGGATTGTCGCCGACGACGTGTTCACCTCCATCCACATCGAGGAGTTCGAGGTGATGGCGCGGGACACCAAGCAGGGGCCCGAGAACATCACCCGCGACATTCCCAATGTTTCGGAAGAGGCACTGAAGAATCTCGATGAGGCGGGCATTGTCTATATCGGCGCCGAAGTTTCGGCCGGTGATATTCTGGTGGGCAAAACAACACCGAAGGGCGAAAGCCCGATGACCCCGGAAGAGAAACTGCTGCGCGCCATCTTCGGCGAGAAGGCGGCGGACGTGCGTGACACGTCGCTCCGGGTGCCGCCGGGAGTGACCGGAACGGTGGTGGAAGTGCGGGTGTTCAACCGCCACGGCGTGGAAAAGGACGAACGCGCCCTGGCCATCGAGCGCGAGGAGATTGAACGCCTCGCCAAAGACCGCGACGACGAGCAGAGCATTCTCGACCGCAATACCTACGCCCGCCTGGCCGACGCGCTGGCCGGGCTCACCGCGGTGTCGGGTCCGAAGGGTTTCGCCGCCGGGCAGGTACTCAATGCGGATATCCTCGGTGGATTTCCGCGGTCCCAATGGTGGTCCTTCGGCGTCGATTCCGATACGCGGCAGGCGGAACTGGAGGCCATGCGCCGCCAGTATGACGAATCCAAGAAGCACCTGGAACAGCGCTTCCTCGACAAGGTTGAGAAACTGCAGCGCGGCGACGAACTGCCTCCGGGCGTCATGAAGATGGTCAAGGTGTTCATTGCCGCCAAACGCAAGATTCAGCCGGGAGACAAGATGGCCGGGCGCCACGGCAACAAGGGCGTGGTCTCGAAAATCGTTCCGGTGGAGGATATGCCGTTCTTGGCTGACGGCACCAATGTCGACATTGTGCTCAACCCGTTGGGTGTGCCGAGCCGCATGAATGTCGGCCAGATTCTGGAGACGCACCTCGGATGGGCGGCGGCGGGCCTCGGCCGGCAGGTTGCTCAGGCGGTGGACGCCTACATCAAAACCGGCGAAGCCATCGAGCTGCGCCAAAAGATGGAGCAGATTTACGGGGATGACCCGGAAGTCAAGGGCGCGTCCGATGTGGAGCTGGCGCAAATCGGCAACAATATCCGGCGCGGCGTTCCGTTTGCCACACCGGTGTTCGACGGCGCCAAGGAAGACGATATCGAGCGGATGCTGGATCTCGCCGGTCTCGATCATTCGGGGCAATCCACGCTTTATGACGGGCGCTCCGGCGAACCCTTCGACCGCAAGGTGACGGTGGGTTACATCTACATGCTGAAACTGCACCACCTGGTGGACGACAAGATTCACGCGCGCTCCATCGGGCCCTACAGCCTGGTGACCCAGCAGCCGCTGGGCGGCAAGGCGCAGTTCGGCGGGCAGCGCTTCGGCGAAATGGAGGTGTGGGCGCTGCAGGCGTACGGCGCCGCCTATACCCTCCAGGAAATGCTGACGGTGAAGTCCGACGACGTGGCAGGCCGCACCAAGGTGTATGAAGCGATTGTGCGCGGCGACGATACCTTTGAATCCGGCATTCCGGAGAGCTTCAACGTTCTGGTCAAGGAGATGCGCTCTCTCGGCCTCAACGTGGAGCTGACCAACAGCCGCAGGCCCACGGTGGAGCTTCCGCCGCCGGATCCGGCGGAATAAGGCGCGATAATCCCGCCGGAAGACCGGGCGTCGGCCTTCCGGATTTTGACACGTGTTATTGTTTTTGTCGGCGCAGGGGAGTTCCTCATCCCGGCCCAGGAGACGACAATGAATCAAGAGCTCATGAATCTTTTCAATCAGGCCGCTCAGCCCCAGAGCTTCGATCAGATCAAGATTTCGATCGCGAGCCCGGAGAAGATTCTGTCGTGGTCTTACGGTGAAATCAAAAAGCCCGAGACCATCAACTACCGGACATTCAAGCCCGAGCGCGACGGATTGTTCTGCGCCCGGATCTTCGGGCCGATCAAGGATTACGAGTGCTTGTGCGGCAAATACAAGCGCATGAAATACAAGGGCGTCATCTGCGAAAAGTGCGGAGTGGAAGTGACTCTGGCGCGGGTGCGGCGGGACCGCATGGGCCACATCGAGCTGGCGGCTCCGGTGGCGCATATCTGGTTCCTCAAGTCTCTGCCGAGCCGTATCGGCCTGCTGCTGGACATGACGTTGAAAGACCTGGAGCGCATTCTCTATTTCGAGAGCTATGTCGTCATCGAGCCGGGCCTGACGCCCCTCAAGGAACGGCAGCTGTTGTCGGAAGATGAATATCTGCGCGCCCAGGACGAGTTCGGCGAGGATTCCTTCACCGCCATGATTGGCGCCGAAGCCATCCGCAAGATTTTGCAGGACATGGACCTCGAGAAGATCGCCATGGACCTGCGCCAGGAAATCGCCACGACGACCTCCGAGCTGAAACCCAAGAAGCTGATGAAGCGTCTCAAGATTATCGACGCGTTCCAACAGTCGGGCAACAAGCCGGAGTGGATGATCATGACGGTCATTCCCGTGATTCCGCCGGACCTGCGCCCGCTGGTGCCGCTGGACGGCGGCCGCTTCGCCACGTCGGACCTCAATGACCTCTACCGGCGCGTCATCAACCGCAACAACCGGTTGAAGCGCCTGATGGAACTGCGCGCGCCGGACATCATCATCCGCAACGAGAAGCGCATGTTGCAGGAAGCGGTGGGCGCGCTGTTCGACAACGGCCGGCGCGGCCGCGTCATCACCGGCGCCAACAAGCGCCCGTTGAAGTCCCTCGCCGACATGCTGAAGGGCAAGCAGGGGCGGTTCCGCCAGAACCTGCTGGGCAAGCGCGTGGACTATTCCGGGCGTTCGGTCATCGTTGTCGGCCCCGAACTGAAGCTGCATCAGTGCGGCCTGCCGAAGAAGATGGCGCTGGAGTTGTTCAAGCCGTTCATCTACGCCAAGCTCGACGCCCAGGGGATGTCGGCCACCGTCAAGCAGGCCAAAAAGCTGGTGGAGAAGGAAAAGCCGGAAGTCTGGGATATCCTCGATGAGGTGATCCGCGAGCATCCGGTGATGCTGAACCGCGCGCCGACCCTGCACCGCCTCGGCATCCAGGCCTTTGAGCCGATTTTGATCGAGGGCAAGGCCATCCAGCTGCATCCGCTGGTGTGCACCGCCTTCAACGCCGATTTCGACGGCGACCAGATGGCCGTGCACGTGCCGCTGTCGCTGGAGGCGCAGCTGGAAGCCCGCGTGCTGATGATGAGCACCAACAACGTGCTGCATCCGGCCAACGGCGCGCCGATCATCGTGCCGTCGCAGGATATCGTGCTCGGGCTCTATTACCTCTCCATCATGTCGGAGAACGAGCCCGGCGAAGGCAAGATTTTCGGTGACCCGGGCGAGCTGGATTACGCTCTCTACGAGAAGGCGGTGACCTATCACACCAAAATCAAATACCGCTGGCGGGGCATCGGCCCCGACGGCAAGCCGGTGAGCCGCATTTATGAAACGACCCCCGGGCGTGTGCTGATTTCGCTGCTGCTGCCGGAAAGCGCCGCGGTGCCCTTCGATGTGGTCAACAAGCTGATGACGAAAAAGGAAGTCTCGGCGATGATCGACTGCGTCTACCGCAACTGCGGCCAGAAGGAATCGGTCATCTTCTGCGACAAGATTATGTCCCTCGGTTTCTCCCACGCCTTCAAGGCCGGGATTTCCTTCGGCAAGGACGACATGGTCATTCCGGAGAACAAGAAGCAGATCATCGAGGAAGCCCGCAATCTGGTGAAGGATTACGAGCAGCAGTATCAGGACGGTCTGATCACCCAGGGCGAGAAATACAACAAGGTGGTGGACGCCTGGGCGAAATGCTCCGACCGGCTGGCCGGCGAAATGATGAGCCGGATTTCCGCCGTCCGCAAGGATGCCGACGGGCGCGAGCTGCCGATGAACTCCATCTATATGATGTCCCATTCCGGGGCGCGCGGTTCGCCGGCGCAGATGAAGCAGCTCGCCGCCATGCGCGGCCTGATGGCCAAGCCTTCGGGAGAAATCATCGAAACGCCGATTATCTCCAACTTCAAGGAAGGGCTGGACGTGCTCGAATACTTCAATTCGACCCACGGCGCCCGCAAGGGGTTGGCGGATACGGCGCTGAAGACGGCCAACTCCGGGTATCTGACCCGGCGTCTGGTGGACGTCGCCCAGGACGCGGTGATCCGTGAGAAGGATTGCGGCACCTCCCGCGGCATCAAGATGCGCGCCATCATCGATGCCGGGCAGGTGGTGGCTTCGCTCGAGGCCCGCATTCTCGGCCGCATCACGGCGGAGGATGTGCTGTCGCCCGACGGCACGGTGGTCATTCCGCGGGGCGTCATGATCGAGGAGGATCACATCCCGCTCATCAAGGCGGCCAACATCCAGGAAGTGAAAATCCGTTCGGCTTTGACCTGCGAAACCAAGACCGGCGTGTGCGCCACCTGCTACGGCCGCGATCTCGCCCGGGGCACTCCCGTGAACATGGGCGAGGCGGTGGGTGTCATCGCCGCCCAGTCCATCGGCGAGCCGGGGACGCAGCTCACCATGCGCACCTTCCACATCGGCGGCGCCGCCCAGATTGCCGACCACTCCTTCCTGGAAGCCGGTTATGACGGAACGGTGAAAATCCGCAACCGCAGCCTGTCGCGGAACTCCGAAGGCAACATGATCGTCATGAACCGCAACTTGGCGGTGACCATTGTCGGCGCCGACGGCGTCGAGCGCGCCTCCCAGCGTGTGATTTACGGCGCCCAGCTGAAGGTGGACGACGGCGACAAGGTGAAGCGCGGGCAGCGCATCGCCGAATGGGACCCGTACACCCGGCCGATTCTGTCGGAAATCGACGGCACCGTCAGCTATCATGACCTGATTGACGGGGACTCGATGCAGGAAACGGCGGACGAGGCCACGGGCATCGCCAAGCGCGTCGTCATCGACTGGCGCGGTTCGGCCCGTACCGAGCGGCTGGAACCGGCAGTCGTGGTGCGCGCCAAGGAAGGCAAGTCGGCCCGCTCCCAGAAGAAGAGCGAAGCCCGGTATTCTCTTCCCGTCGGCGCCATCATCGCCGCATCCGAGGGTGATGTCGTCAAGGCCGGTGACGCGCTGGCCCGTGTCGCCACGGAAAGCGCCAAGACCCGCGACATCACCGGCGGTCTGCCGCGGGTGGCCGAACTGTTCGAAGCCCGCCGCCCGAAGGACGCGGCCATCATCGCCGAGAAATCCGGCACCATTCACTTCGTGCGGGACTACAAGAACAAGCGGCGGCTGACGCTGACGCCCAACGACGGGTCCGATCCGGTGGAATACCTGATCTCCAAGGGCAAGCACATCCACCTGCAGGACGGCGACCAGGTGGAAGTGGGCGATTATATCGTCGACGGTCTGCCGGCGCCCCACGATATCCTGGCCATCAAGGGCATCGAGGAACTGGCGGCCTATCTGGTGAGCGAAATCCAGGAAGTCTACCGGCTGCAGGGCGTGGTGATCAACGACAAGCACATTGAGGTCATCGTGCGCCAGATGCTGCAGAAGGTGGACATCACCGACGCCGGTGACAGCGATTTGATGGTGGGTGAACAGGTCGACCGCGTCGAACTGGCGGAAATCAACGAGAAGCTCGCTGATGAAGGCAAGAAGCCCGCCGCCGGTACGCCGGTTCTGCTCGGCATCACCAAGGCGTCGCTGCAGACGCGGTCGTTCATGTCGGCGGCGTCCTTCCAGGAGACGACGCGGGTGTTGACGGAAGCGGCGGTCAACGGCAAGGTGGATTATCTGGAAGGCCTGAAGGAAAACGTCATCGTCGGAACGCTGATTCCGGCGGGAACGGGTTCGCTGGCGCTGCAACTGAAGAACATCGCCCGCCATCGCGACGATCTCATCCAGGAGCAGCAGAAAGCCGTTCAGAACCAGGAACTGGAAAACAAGCTGCCCTCGCTGCCGAAGGTGTGAGGGTTCGGGTTTTCAGGGGCGGGCCCGCGTGCCCGCCCTTGTTTTATGCGCGCCCGTTTTCGTTTGTCCACCAGCACCTCCTCCGTTTCTCTTCGATGATATGGGAAACAACTGTTTCGCCGTTGTCTGCGATGTCATATTGACCCGCCAAATAAATATTGCGTTGTGCTTGGAATTATGGTATGGA
>JAISTL010000107.1 GCA_031272615.1 Methylobacteriaceae bacterium
CGCCATCCCCATCTGATTCATCATACAAATCATCGGGACATCATGCCGCGGGAAAAGGCTGTCGACGGAGACCGCGAAGACTGATTTTCCGAATCATTTCCCGCTTGAGATATGATGCCATTTGCGATAATCATCATACAAGTACACACAATACTATAAGTTTTGAGCGCCCGACGCTCTTCTTCGCTCAATTAATCAACCACGCGCAGGCCGTCACAAGGCCTGCACCTTTCAGAGAAAGAGGTAAGAACCATGGTGGAAGTACTCACAATCGGCGAACCGATGGCGTTGATGGTAGCGGATGAAGTCAAGCCGCTGGACGAAGTGGAACATTTTACCCGCTATGCCTGCGGCGCCGAGCTGAATTTCGCCATCGGCATGGCGCGCCTGGAGCACAAGGTCGCCTATATCACCCGCGTCGGCAATGACCCCTTCGGGCGATATCTGCGCCGCTTCATGACCGACAACAACATCGACAACCGGTATGCGGTTCTCGACAACGACAATCTCACCGGCATGCAGCTCAAGGCCAAGGTGACCTCCGGCGATCCGGAGGTGGTGAACTTCCGCCGCGCCACGGCGTTCAGCAAAATCGACGGCAGCAACATCGCCGATATCGATTGGAGCACGGTCAAACACCTGCACGTCACCGGCATCCCGCCGGTGCTGTCGGCGACGTCGCGAGCGACCTCCTATGAGTTGATCGCCGCCGCCCGCGCAAAGAACGTGCGTATATCCTTCGATACCAATCTGCGCCCTGCCCTGTGGAAGGACAAGCGGGAAATGGTAAGCGTCATCAATGACCTCGCGAGCCGCGCCGATATCGTGCTGCCGGGCTTCGGCGAAGCCGTCACCCTGACCGGCTCGGAAGACCTTGACACACAGGCGGATTTCTACCTGAATTCCGGCGCCAAAACCGTCATCATCAAGACCGGGGCCAAGGGCGCTTTTGTCAAGACAATCCATGAGTCCTTCACCATGCCCGCCTACAAGGTTGAAAAGATTGTGGATACCGTCGGCGCCGGCGACGGGTTCGCCGTCGGTGTGGTCAGCGCCCTGCTGGAAGGTTTTTCACTGAAGGACGCGGTACAGCGCGGCGCCGCCATCGGCGCGTTGGCCATCATGTCGCCGGGGGACAACGATGGCCTGCCGACGGTTGCCGGGCTCAAGGCGTTCATGGAAAGCCACAAACAGGGTTAATCCCTGATACACTGGAGGATTATGAGATGACGACCGCGTCCGGACTACGCGCCCGCAGCAATCAGGAGGCATTTGCCGCCCGGCTGAAAACCGTCGCCGTGCTGCCGGTGATAACCATCAACCGGTTGGATGAGGCGGTGCCGCTGGCAAAGGCTCTGATTGCCGGCGGCATCAAGTATCTGGAAATCACGCTTCGCACCCCCGAGGGCATCAAGGGCGCCGAAAAAATCATCAAGGAAGTCCCCGAGGCCGTCGTCGGCCTCGGCACCGCCCTCACCCCGGCGGACATCAAGCGCGGCGAAGACATCGGCGCTCAGTTCATCCTGAGCCCCGGCGCCACACCCACCCTGCTGAAGGCCGCCGCAGAGAGCTCCCTGCCCTTCATCCCCGGCGTCGCCACCGCCTCGGAAATCATGGCGGCGATGGAATACGGCTTCTTCATCCTGAAGTTCTTCCCGGCGACCGCCGCGGGCGGAAAGGCCGCGCTCAGCGGTTTCCGCGGCCCGTTCCCGGATATCCTGTTCTGCCCCACCGGCGGCATCAACGGGGAAAACTGCGCCGAATGGCACGCTCTCCCCAATGTCATCACCGTCGGCGGCTCGTGGCTCACTCCCAAAAAAGACATCGAGTCCGGCAACTGGTCAGCCATCACCGACCTCGCCCGCAAAGCCTGTGAAGCGATAAAGCTGTAAGCCCTGATGGTTCAAGCCGGACGCGTGAGAACCCCGCGTCCGGCTGATGTGAAAACCCGGAATGCACCCGCAGTCCATGGCGCTTGACGCTCCCGGTATGCCGGCTCCGCCTGTTGACGGTTTCGTCACGCAAAAAACCACTCCCTCCCGCTCTTGCTTTCGGAAACAACGAAGGCTATGGAATCCTTTTGATATCTCCTCAACAGTCTACGGAATCACGAATGTGATAAACAGCATAGTAAAAGCTGCGCAAATACTTGATCTCTTCCGATCCAACAAATCATTGTCTTTGAAGCGCATCGCGGAGCTTTGCGGTTTGCACAAAACAACGGCGCACAGCATTGTCTTGACGTTGCTGGCCCAGCGGTATCTCAGTCAGAGCGCCGCCACGCGGGAGTATTCGCTTGGTCCTGCGTTGTTTGAACTGGGCGAGATATACCGCACCAATATAGACGCCTACGGCATATGCCTGCCCATCATGCGGCAACTGAGCCAGAAATTGAACAGAACAGTTCAGCTGTCAATGCTTTCCGGGGAAAACGTCGTCTACCTCGCCAGAGTTGTGACCGGTGATTTTCTGGATTTTTCGGTAAGTGACGGAGTATTGGTCTATGCCCACTGCACCGCGTCGGGAAAGTCCATGCTGTCACTTCTGGATGACGCGGATTTCGATAAACTGTATCCTGAAGAAGCCCTGCCCTTTCGCACCAACAACAGCATCCGCAGCAAAAGCAAATTGAAGCAGGAACTCGAAAACGTCCGCGCCAACGGCTACGCCGTTGACAATCAGGAAGCCGAAGCGGGATTGTGGGGGGTCGGCGTTTCGTTCAAGGCGGCCAAACTGATGGCGGTCAGCGTATCTTTCACATCGCGAACGGTGGAGACAGCCGACATGGCTCATATCATCGAGCAACTGCGATTCACCCGTGACGAAATCGTTGAAAAGATCGGAAGCTTTTGAACGTCGAATTTGCGGGGTTGGAATGGAGAATCCGTCGCGATCCCTTGCAAAACCGGTCCCGGTCCGACTATAGAAAAGCGCCGGACAACCTGTCACTTCCGGTAAGCCGAATCCCGCGCCGGGCATGAGTCTCATGAACAACACGATATCGCGAATAACTGAAATACTGCAATTGGTTGCCCGCTCCAACCGCCCGCTGACCATGGCTGATGTGCGCAAACAGCTCGGCCTCGCCAAAAGCAGCGCCTCCAATCTCATCAATTCGCTGGTGGAGCTCGGAGTGCTGGAGCTCAACGAAGCCGAGGGCAACACCATTGAAGCGGGGCTCGCATTCTTTGAACTGTCAGCCAAATTCATCAACAAAAACAGCCCTCTCTCTCTGGCGAGACGCTCAGTATCCAACCTCGCCGACATATCGGGATGTCTGGCGTTTTTCATGATGTATAACGGAACCAACCTTGTCTTCGTCGAGCGGGCCCAACCCCCCGGTTCCACCCATATCGGGTTCTTTCCGGGCGAAAGCGTTCCCCTTCACGCCAGCGCCGCGGGCAAAGCGTTCTGCGCCGCCCACAAAACCGAAGATATCCGGCGGTTACTGGGGAATGAACCGTTTGAGCGATTCACCCCCCACACCATCATCGATTATCCACACCTGTTGGCGGACATCGAACAGACTCGAGCCCGGAAGTTCGCAATGGACCAGGAAGAAATGAGTCTGCAGGTCGCCAGTATCGCTGCGCCCGTCAAACGGATTGACGGAACCGTAGCCGGGATAATTTCGCTGATCCACACGCCACTCTATTTGTCCAGAAGGCGAATGGACGAATTGGGGCCAAGCATACACGCCGCCGCCCTGAGGATTTCCCGCATGGCCGGCTACACCGGCGACGACATATTTTAATATTTTTGCCCTTGACAATGAACCTTATACGATAATATAGTATTTTTGATAACAACAGACCATATAGGGGAACCATACCTGTAAAGGTGTGTAACAACAGAACGATAGCGTTCTGCTAACGGCATGACACAATAAGACGCGGCCAATCGCCGGGGGAGGATTTCCCGGTGACTTGTGGTTTTTCGATAACCTAAAATGTGAACTCTGTACGATAATATCGTATTCCGAGGAGGGGGGGGGTACTATGATTGAAGGGGTTAAAGTTCTGGCTTTCACTCACTATCTTCAAGGACCGTCAGCGGCACAAACCCTGGCGGACTTGGGAGCGGACGTCATCAAGATAGAATCTCCGAACGGAGCATATGAACGGCACTGGTCCGGATGCAACGCTTACAAAAACGGGGTCAGCGTGTTCTTTATGCTTGCCAACCGTAATCAGCGTGACATCGCGCTGGACCTCAAGTCGCCTGAAGGAAAACAAATCATCTACGACCTGGTCAAGGTATACGATGTCGTCATCGAGAATTTCAAAGTCGGGGTGATGGATAAACTCGGGCTTGGATATGAGGAGCTGCGCAAAATCAATCCGGGCATCATTTATTGTTCGTGTACCGGGTATGGTTCAGCCGGCCCGATGGCCCGGGAACCCGGTCAGGACCTTCTGGCGCAAAGCCTCTCCGGGCTTGTGGCCTTGAGCGGCCCCGGAGACCGGCCGCCGGTTCCCGTAGGCGTTCCGGTAGTGGACCAGCACGGCGCCATTCTCGCGGCCACCGGCTTGCTTGCGGCGGTGATTCATCGCGCCCGGACCGGTGAAGGGTGTCGCATCGACAATAACCTCCTGAACGCCGCCATCGATCTTCAGCAGGAACCGATTACATACTTCCTCAACGGTTCCAAACTGGAAGACCGTCCGTCCACGGGCTTGAGCTCGCGGTTCCACCAATCTCCCTATGGCGTCTATCCCACCGGCGATTCTTATATCACGGTGTCGTTGACTCCGTTGGACAAGTTGAAGGCGCTGTTCACTCCCGGGTGTCTGGACGCGTTCACGCCAACCACCCAGATGGAAAACCGGGTCGAATTCGATCGTATCGTCGCTGAGGAAATGCGCAAGCGGTCGACAGCCGAATGGATGGCGCTGTTCAAGGAGCATCAGGTCTGGCACGCCCCGGTCAATGAATATGAGGACGTGGTCAAACACGAACAGGTCATTTTCAACCAGGTCGTCCT
>JAISTL010000157.1 GCA_031272615.1 Methylobacteriaceae bacterium
GACCCTGTTCATCGACGGCGGGTCGACGACGTGGTCGACCATCCCGTTTCTTTCCGCGCTGGAGCGGCTGACGGTCATCACCAACAGCATCGAGGCGGCGCGGGATTGCGCGCAGATCAGCACATGGACCATCATCGTCCTCGGCGGCCAGGTGATCACCAAGTCCATGAGCATGGTCGGCCCCTATGTGGAGGCGCAGCTGGACAATCTCAGCATCGACATCGCCTTTATGGGCGCCACCGGGGTTTCACTGCGCGGCAGCTGCTCCAGCGGCAATCTGTTCGAGGCCAATGTCAAACAGCGGGTCATCCAGCGGGCGGACAAGCCGATGCTGCTGGTGGACAATTCCAAGATGGGAATTGTCGAACCCTTTGCGTTCGCGCACTTTTCCGATTTTCACACGGTCATCACCTCACCCGGAGTCGACGATACCGTGCGCCGCATGATTCTCTCCGCCGGCGCCAGGCTGGAAATCGTGACGCCGGAGGATTAGGTCGGTTCCTCCGGAACCGGATCAGTGTCGCGGGCCCGGGCCGTTGATGACCCGCCCTATCTCAGCGAGTTGCAGAAGCGCTGGATGCGCGTGCAGGCCTCCTCCAGCAGGGAATTGGCGGCGGCGTAGGAAACGCGGATATTGGGGCCGAGACCGAAGGACGAGCCGTGCACCGTGCCGACGGCTTCCGCCGCCAGCAGTTCGGTGACGAAATCCTCATCGTTTTCAATCACCTTGCCCGAGGGCGTTTTCATGCCGATGACGCCGGCCACCGACGGATAGACGTAGAACGCGCCCTCCGGAACCGGGCATTTGAAATGCGGCGTCTGGTTGAGCATGGCGACCACCAGGTCCCGGCGTTCCTCGAAGGCCTTGCGGAAGGTTGCAATGTGGTCCTGCGGGCCGTTGAGGGCTTCCACCGCCGCCCACTGGGCGATGGTGCAGGCGCCGGAGGTCTGCTGCCCCTGCACCTTGTCCATGGCCTTGATCAGCTGCTCGGGGCCGCCGGCGTAGCCGATGCGCCAGCCGGTCATGGCATAGGCCTTGGAGACGCCGTTCACGGTCAGCGTCCGGTCAAAGAGTTCCGGTTCCACCTGGGCCGGGGTGTAAAACTTGAAGTCGCCGTAAACCAGGTGCTCATACATGTCGTCGCTCATCACCCACACATGGGGGTGGCGCTTCAGCACATCGGTGAGCTTTTTGATTTCGTCATAGGTGTAGGCGGCGCCCGAGGGGTTGGACGGCGAGTTGAAGATGAACCACTTGGTTTTGGGGGTGATGGCCCGTTCCAGGTCTTCGGGCTGAAGGCGGAAGCCGTGCTCGATATCGGTTTTCACGCACACCGCCGTGCCGTTGCACATGGCCGCCATTTCCGGATAGGAGACCCAGTACGGCGCCGGAACGATCACTTCGTCGCCGGGATTGAGAGTCGCCAGCAGGGCGTTGAACAGCACCTGTTTGCCGCCGGTGCCGACAATCGTCTGGCTCACCTTGTAATCCAGTCCGTTTTCCCGCTTGAACTTGCCGACGATGGCCTCGCGCAGTTGCGGAATCCCCGGAACCGGCGGATATTTGGTTTCCCCGCGGCGGATGGCGGCGACGGCCGCCTCCTTGATGTGGTCAGGGGTGTCGAAATCGGGTTCGCCCACCGAGAGGCTGATGACGTTGCGCCCCTGGGCCTTCAGCTCCCGCGCCTTCTGGGTGATGGCAATGGTGGCCGACGGTTTTACCCGTGACAATGTGTCCGACAGGAAAGCCATGATATCCTCGTGCTCACAAATAGAAACCCACCCGGAAAACGCTGTGGAGACAACGGGGTGTGTCGTTACGATATTTCAGCTTATCGCGCCTTGCAAGGGATTTCCTTTCGGGTTCCACTCAATCAATGGGCGTAAGGGGGTTTCAAAGCGGGGACTCATCGGCTACGCTGAGTGTCCGCGACTCACCGGGGGCGATTTTGGAGGTTGCATGTTTTCCGCGGCGCTCTGGACCATATTCTACTTCATTTCGGAGTGGGTGATCCGCATCGTCATGATCATCGTCGTTCCGTTCCGCCGCACCGCCAGCGCCGCGCGCAGCTGGCTGCTGCTGGTGTTCTTCATTCCCTGGCCGGCCTTGCTGCTCTATATCTTTGTCGGCCGCCCCACCTATCCGCGCTGGCGCCGCCGCCGGTTCAAGCGTCTGCCGGAAGTGATCGCGGTGACGGCGGGGCAGATCCGCGGCCTCACCGAGAGCGCCGAGGCGTCGGTTTCCGACCCGCTTGTCGAGTCGACCCGCTTCATCCAGAGACTCGGCATCCTCCCCCTGGTCGGTCATTCGGACGTGGAGATGATTCAGAGCTATAACGGCGTCATCGACAGCCTGGTGGAGGATATCGACAACGCCAAAAGCCACGTCAACCTGCTGTTTTACATTTTTGCCGACGATGAGACCGGCCGGCGGGTGATGGAGGCGCTCGTCCGCGCGGCGCGGCGCGGCGTCGATTGCCGTGTGCTGCTGGACGCCATCGGTTCGCGCAAATGGTTCGGCGCCGTTCGAAAAAAGCTGAAGCCTTTCGGCATCGAGGTGCGCCGGGCGCTTCCCGTCAGTCTGCTGCGGCGCAAATCGGCCCGGGCGGACTTGCGCAATCATTGCAAGATCGCCATCATCGACAGCGCCGTGGGTTATGCCGGTTCCCAGAATATCATCAACGCCGATTTCAACCACGGCATCGTCAACCAGGAACTGATGACGCGGCTGACCGGCCCGGTGGTGCTGGAACTGCAGACCCTGTTCATCATCAACTGGTTCATGGAAACCGATGAACAGCTTCCGGCCCGGGAACTGCTGAGTCCGCCGGAGAAAACCGGAACGGTGACCTGCCAGGTGGCGCCCAGCGGGCCGGATTACGAGCAGTTCGGGGTCGAGCACCTGCTGGTGGCGCTGGTGCACGCGGCGCGCAGCCGGGTGGTCATCACCACGCCCTATTTCGTGCCCAGCGATTCCCTGGTCACCGCGCTGAAAATCGCCGTGCTGCGCGGCGTCGAGGTGCATCTCATCGTCTCCGAGGTCACCGACCATCAGCTGGTGAAATGGGCCCAGTGCTCCTATTACCATGAAATCATGGAAAACGGCGTCGTCCTCCACCAATACCGGGACAAGCTGCTGCACGCCAAGCACTTTTCCATTGACGACCATGTGTCGGTCATCGGTTCCTCCAATGTCGACATGCGCTCCTTCACCCTCAATTCCGAGGTCATGGTCATCTATTATGACCGTGACGTCACTGCCCGTCTCATCACCATCCAGAACGAGTACATGGAGAACTCCGACCGTCTGGACCCGGCCGAGTGGGACAGGCGTCCCCTGCACGCGAAATTCTGTGAAAACCTGGCGCGCATGGTCGGGTTCGTGCTGTGATTCCGGGTATTACGGAAAGCCGTCGCCGCGGCGCAGGCGTTTGGCGCGTTTGAAGAGTGCGCCGTCCCGCCGGGTGATGAGGGAGTCGGCGGTGTCGCCGGAGTTGCGGCAGAGGTGGAGGCGGATTTTGCCGGGTGTGATGTCCGGCGCGGCGATGACCCGGCCCGGCGGGCGCTTTGCGGGAAACCGTGACGCTGCCAGATAGATGAACCGTTCGTCTTCAAAGGGCGCGTCGCCGTTTTTCAGCAGCCGATGCAGTTTCGAGCGCGCCACACGGCAGGTGAAGCGGCACCAGTCCGGCGGCGCAAACGGGCAGGGGCCGTCGTGCGGGCAGGGGGCGGCGATGACGGCTCCCGCCGCCATGAGGCGGTCCCGTGCCTGCAGAATGATGCGCCAGCCTTGGGTGGTACCAGGTTCAACGATGATGAGAACGCCGGATGTCGACGCCCACAG
>JAISTL010000093.1 GCA_031272615.1 Methylobacteriaceae bacterium
AGGAAAAACCGCCTTTGAACTTTCGCTTGGAGGTTTTCGATGATCCGTCACAACTGCCCAGGATAGTGCTGGAGGAACCACCAAATCACTGGAGATTATGGTTTATCTCCGAAGACCGCAACCGCTTGATTCAGTTTCAGGATAATGCGCTGTATTTCAACTGGCGCCAGGACGGCAATCAACCGGAATATCTCGGCTTTGACAATATGATTGCCAAGTTTTCCGATTACCTCCAAAAACTGAGCGAATTCTTTGCCAGCATTGATGCCTCTCTCGACATCAAACAGGCCGAATTGTCATATATTAATGCCATCCCGATTGAAAGACACATCGAAATCGGGCAATGGATTAACATAACGTTGTTTGATTCTCTGGAGTCGGCGAATCTGAGCCTGGGAATCATGCAAACTTTAAAACGGGACAACGCTGTTCCGTATGCCAATCTTTACAGCAGCATTGTCACGGCAAAGCATCGGGAAACGGGAAAGCCGGTCATTCAAGTGAATTTCACAAGTCGGGGACAGCCTGGCTCGTCAGACATCATCGCCGCCTTGGAATTTCTGCAGGATGCCCATGACAAAATCCATGAACGCTTTTTGGCAACCATTACCAGTCATGCCCGGAAACAATGGAACTTGAACAATGTTTGACTTGCAATCAGCATTAAACGTAGGGGCAATTTCTCCTGTTGCTGTTTCACCTTATTCCGCCCGGGAACCCCGAGGTCAGTATCTCAGCGAAACTGACTATATTGTTTGCGACAATCCGCCCACCATACCTCAGACATCGGTGACCACCGTATCAGGAGGCGATCCCGGCTTGAACTGGCGAACAGCATTGGTCAACAAACTGATTGACCTTATTTCTCTGCCGGTAGGCTGGGACGGCTATCAAGGACGCCCTGTTTCCCGGGAAATCGCCGAATTGATTGTCAATCTGCTTCAGGATATTGCAGTGCCTGGAACTCCGTTGCCCGATATTATTCCCGGATCTGACGGCACGGCACAAATTGAATGGCACACGGAAAAGTATGATTTGGAGATAGACGTTCTTTCGAAGGATGGTATTTTCGCTTGGCGCAACCATATCGAAAATGACAGGGAAGAAGAATTCGCCGCGAAAACCGAAACGGACTTGGTCGCCCTGCGCCGATGGGTGAGAGAACTATCGGAACAGGATCTGCCCCATGAAACAGCCTGAACGCGATCAATCGGGCAAAGTGATCCCCCATGATCATCCCGAACTCTTCAGCGACGACATGTTGATCCGTCGCATTTCCCCCTATCATCTTACACGGGAGGGAAATGGTCAACGTGTTTCTTCCAAAGCTTTTCATCCGTCGAGCGCCGCCGGTGAGGGAATGTCTGTTGACATCAAAAAGCTGATTATTCAGGATGGCAAAACGCCGAGGGACATTATTGCAACGACCGGGGCGTTCATCGGAGCCGTTGAATTCCCCGTTGCGGTGGTGCGAAACGAAGGGTTGTTGGCCGGTTGGGACCCCCTTGAGGATAACCCTTATCACGGACAAGTGTGGGGCAAAAAACCGCCGGATCAATTCACGAAGGGAAAGCAGAAGAAAATACTCGCGGCCAGTAAGTGGACAGAGGGCTTGAGTATTCCGGGAGTTCTCCTTCCCTTTGACTCAGCCTCATCATAATCTGAATGTCGGAGATTTCCAAAGCGCGTAATCTTCCCGTGCCCTATGCTCTGCGGGCCGGATACCCGAAGCGGCGATTCTACTCCTCCTCCCCGAACCGGTCGGCGACCAGCGCTTCGAGGGCGTCGATACACGCTTCGGCGTCTTCGACATCCCGTCAATCCGCCGGGCGCCGGTTCACGAGTGTTCGACAAATGCTTCATGATTCTCCGTGACATATCTGAGAGCGATGACGCACACATTGAATCATGCGCGGGCCATATTCACTCCAAACTCACTGAGTTTATTGCATTTTTCCGTCGCAACACCGACACCCGCCTTCGCGGAAAACGTCCCGACAACCGACGCGCCACGGGTGTATCCTCTCCACGTTCAAACCGTTGCCCGGGCTGATTGTCTCCCGGTCTGTCCTTCTTGCGGCGTTTTTCATCTTGCAATTTCCATTTCGCAAGAGTATTATGCAACTTCAGAGGAAAAACGAAGCATGACACCTAATTTGATTGGCGTACGCCTTAAGGCTTTGCGTGAAAAGAAAGGGCTCACTCAAGAGCGGCTGTCGGATGTTTTCGGGTTCAAAGACCGACAGACCATTTCCGCCATCGAGACGGGTTTGCGTACTGTGACCGCCGATGAGCTGCTGAAGGCGGCGAAATATTTCAAAGTGGACCCGGACTATTTCGTTGACCCCTTCATCCTTGCCGGCGAAGGACAATTCAGCTGGCGCCGGACACAGGCGACATCCAAACAGTTGAATGATTGTCAAACCAAAGCGGAACGCTGGATTGCCCTGTTTCGTGAGCTCGGATCCGAGGATCAGGCCGGTCCCGGGCGTTTCTTCGTTCGCCCGTCCCTGCGCCTCCACAAGAGAAGCTCCTATGAAGAGGCGGCCCGCATCGGAGAGCTGTTTGCCGCCCGGTTTGCCTTGGGAAATATACCGGCCGCAAAGTTAATCGACGTGATGGAAGACCAGCTCCATGTTCTGGTGTTGATGATCGATGCCCCTGACAGGATTTCCGGCGCGGCGTGCGTCCTCCCCGATCTGGACGCCGTCCTTATCAATCGCAGAGACGTGCCGGGCCGCCGGCATTTTGACCTTGCCCACGAACTGTTCCACATTTTGACCTGGCAGACGATGCCGCCCGAACCTTTGGAGACTCCGGAATACGAAACAAGCGGCCACAGGCGGGTTGAGCATCTGGCCAATAACTTCGCCTCGGCGCTGCTGATGCCCGGAGAGATTCTGGAGCAAGACCCGGGATGGAAAACCGCCGATGATGATATCCTGCTTGGCTGGCTCGGTCAAACGGCTGAAAAACTTCAAGTGACAGCGGACGCTCTGAAATGGCGGCTCGTAGACTCCGGCAGGATCACCAGGGAGCGCGGAAAGACATTAAACACGTCGGCTCTCAACAAAACGGCCCGATATGGCGACGAAAACCTGCCGCCCCTGTTCTCCAAATCCTTCATGAGGGTTCTCGGTACCGGTTTAAGAAGGGGGTTGATCTCCGTACGCCGGGCGGCAACTTTGCTTGACGTCAGCATCGATGCAATGTCGGAGATTTTTGTCGCGCATGATCTTGCCGTTCCGTATGACCTGTGAGGCGGCGGCATGGCGGCGCCTGGTCGACAGTCTACGCCATGGGCCGGATACCCGAAGCGGCGATTCTACTCCTCCTCCCCGAACCGGTCGGCGACCAGCGCTTCGAGGGCGTCGATGCACGCTTCGGCGTCTTCTCCCGTCACCGTGACCTCGATGGTGGTGCCGATGGCGGCGGCCAGGGTCAGCAACCCCATGATCGACAGGCCGTTGACGGTTTCGTCGCCGCGGCTGACGCTGACCTCAGATTTGAAAGCCGCCGCCGTCTGCACGAACTTGACCGACGCCCGGGCGTGCAGGCCCTTCGTGTTGATAATCGGAAACACACGGGAAAAGGTTTGTGGAGAAGTGGTCATCGTCACTCGGTGCGGAAGGGGAACGGCATGAACTGTCAGCGCTTGGTCAGGATGTGCGAGGCGATGTTGATGTGCTTGCGCCCCGCCTCCTGGGCCTTGTTGACGGCGTCGGCCAAGGGTTCCTCCCGCACGCTCACCAGCTTGATCAGCATCGGCAGGTTGATTCCGGCCACCACCTCGACCCTGTTTTCCTCCATGAATGACAACGCCAGATTGGACGGAGTCCCCCCGAAGAGATCCGTGAGGATGACAACGCCGTCGCCGGTATTGACCCTCGCGATGGCCTCCCGGATTTCCCGGCGGTTCTCACCCATATCGTCGTCAGGGTTGATGGAGATGGTCTCCATCGTCTCCTGCGGGCCGACGACGTGTTCCAGCGCCGCCTTGAATTCGGCTGCCAAGCGGCCGTGGGTTACCAACACCATGCCAATCATATCGATCATCTCCAAAGCGCGGGGCCGGCAACCGCCGGTCCGTCATCAATCCCGAGTATCGACATCAAAACCCTGTCCGGGATAAAGGCAATTTAAGCCAAACCTTATAGCGGAAATCGCACCGGCGTCCAGCACAACCTTCATGAGCGGCAGCCGCACACCCAGCGGACACTCACTCAAATCCCCGGGCAACGCCGTTCGTACACCGTCTTTGGCGTCAATCACATCCGCCAAAAGATGTAGACGCGCCGACGGTTGAAAAGGCACGGTGATGAGTCCCAGCCCCCGCACTTCCAGCTTGCCCTGAAGCAGCGGATGGGGCGACGCGAACAGCTGCCCGTCGGAAACCGAAAGAATCGTGCGGTCGTCGCTGACCAGGCGGGCATATTCGCCCCGGCAATCCGCCTCATGGAGGATGATGCGCGCCAGCGTCGATTTCCCCGCTCCGGCGGCGCCGCGGATCAGAATGCCGAAGGGGCCCCAGCGCACACAGCCGGCATGAACGGTTTGGGGAGAGGGCGGCGCGTCACCCGTCATGGTTCACGCTCCCGCCGTTTTTTCCGGATACCGGCAGAGGTCGTCGATGGGACACACCGGGCATTCGGGTTTGCGCGCCTTGCAGATATAGCGCCCCAGCAGAATCAGCCAGTGGTGGGCATGGCGGGCGAATTCCGCCGGCACCCGCGCTTCCAGCGCGTCCTGGGTCGCCCGCGGCGTATCGGCATGAACCAGCGGGATGCGGTTCGCCACCCTGAAGATGTGGGTGTCCACGGCGATACACGGTTCGCCGAAGGCGACATTGGCGACGACGCTGGCGGTTTTGTGGCCGACGCCCGGCAGGCTTTCCAGCTCTTCCAGCGTGCGCGGCACCTCGCCGCCGAAACGCTCCACCAGCTGCCGGGAAAGCTCCGCCACGTGTTTGGCCTTGGTGTTGAAATAATTGAGGGAACGGATCATGTCACGCAGCTTGTCCTCGCCGAGTTCCACCATCTTCCGCGGCGTGTCGGCAACGGCGAACAGTTGCTGCGTCACCCGGTTGACGCCGACATCCGTCGCCTGGGCCGAGAGGGTCACCGCCACCAGCAGCGTGAAGGGGTTGGAATAGTTCAATTCACTTTTCGGATCGGGGTTGCGTTCCCTCAGGCGCGAGAAAATCCCGTTCCCGGTCACCGCGTCCACCACCTCCATGCTCGCCGCCGCGGAGGCGACGGCCGGTTTTTTTGCGCGTTTCGTTGGCGCCATGGGATATCCGCCTTTGCTGTTCCGACCCCGCCGCCTCCCGACAAATCGGATAATTCAGCGGCAATAATCGCTTTTTTTGTTACCCGGGTTCTTGCACTGGAGCGATAGCATTCTTATATGAGGGGAGTTAAGAGGTTCAACAGTTTATTTCAGGGCGTTTCGTCGTTTTTTCCGCTGTTTTTTTTGAAAACCGCGGAAAACGGGCAATTCTCCGTGTGCGTCAACCGCACCTTAACGCTTTGAGATTATTGGCCTTGAACATCTTTGAGTTTGATTCTTCGATTATCCCGCCGGTTCTTCCGCCGCTGTCATACAGGGCTGGCCGGGTCGGGAAGTCCGCTTGAAAGTGAGGGATCCCGAATATGGGTAAAGTTATCGGCATTGACCTGGGCACGACGAATTCCTGCGTTTCCGTCATGGAAGGCAGCCAGGCGAAAGTTATCGAAAATTCTGAAGGGGCGCGGACGACACCGTCTATCGTCGCGTTCACCGACGAAGGCGAGCGTCTGGTCGGTCAGCCCGCCAAACGTCAGGCGGTCACCAACCCCGAACGCACGTTTTTCGCCATCAAGCGCCTCATCGGGCGCCAGTTTACCGACCCGATGACCCAGAAGGACATCGGCCTGGTGCCCTATAAAATCTGCCCGAGCACCAAGGGCGACGCGTGGGTGGAAGCCGACGGCCGGCAGTATTCCCCGTCACAGATTTCCGCCTTCATCCTGCAGAAGATGAAGGAAACGGCGGAGGCCCATCTCGGCTATCCCGTCAGTCAGGCCGTGATCACCGTTCCCGCCTATTTCAACGACGCCCAGCGCCAGGCCACCAAGGACGCGGGCAAAATCGCCGGTCTTGAAGTTCTGCGCATCATCAACGAACCGACGGCGGCGGCTCTGGCTTATGGGCTGGACAAGAAACAGCAGGGCATCATTGCCGTGTACGACCTCGGCGGCGGCACCTTCGACATTTCCATTCTGGAAATCGGCGACGGCGTGTTCGAAGTCAAATCCACCAACGGCGACACGTTCCTCGGCGGCGAGGATTTCGACATGCGTCTGGTCGAGTATCTGACCACCGAGTTCAAAAAGGAACAGGGTATTGACCTCACCAAGGACAAGCTTGCCCTGCAGCGCCTGAAGGAAGCGGCGGAAAAGGCCAAAATCGAGCTTTCCTCGGCCTTCCAGACGGAAGTCAACCTGCCCTACATCACCGCTGACGCCACCGGGCCGAAGCACCTGACCCTGAAGCTGACCCGCGCCAAGTATGAATCCCTCGTCGAAGACCTGGTGGACCGCACCATCGAGCCGTGCCGCAAGGCCCTCAAGGACGCCGGTCTTTCCGCCGGCGAAGTGAGCGAGGTTGTGCTGGTCGGCGGTATGACCCGCATGCCCAAGATTCAGGAAGTGGTGAAGAACTTCTTCGGCAAGGAGCCGCACAAGGGCGTCAACCCCGACGAAGTGGTGGCCATGGGCGCCGCCATCCAGGGCGGTGTTCTGCAGGGCGACGTCAAGGATGTGCTGCTGCTGGACGTCACGCCGCTCTCATTGGGCATCGAGACCCTGGGCGGTGTCTTCACCCGCCTCATCGAGCGCAACACCACCATCCCCACCAAAAAGAGCCAGACGTTCTCCACCGCCGATGACAACCAGCAGGCGGTGACCATCCGGGTGTTCCAGGGCGAACGCGAAATGGCCGCCGACAACAAGCTTCTCGGCCAGTTCGACCTCGTCGGCATTC
>JAISTL010000320.1 GCA_031272615.1 Methylobacteriaceae bacterium
TTTGAGAAAACCGTACGCGCTTTTGGCGGACCCTTTCCGAAGTCGATTTTGAGGCGGCGACCCATGAAAATCATTGCCGGAAATTCCAATTTGCCGTTGGCTGAAGCTATTGCGGATTATCTTCATATTCCTTTGGGGCGAGCCAACGTCAAACGCTTCGCGGATATGGAGATATTCGTCGAGATTCTGGAAAACGCCCGCGGTGAAGACGTCTACATCGTCCAGCCGACATCGTTTCCGACCAACGACCATCTGATGGAACTGCTCATCATCATCGATGCCTTGAGGCGGGCCTCGGCACGGCGCATCACCGCCGTCGTACCCTATTTCGGCTATGCCCGGCAAGACCGCAAACCGGGCCCGCGAACGCCGATCACCGCCAAACTGGTCGCCAACATGATCACCCACGCCGGGGCGGACCGGGTGCTGACCGTCGACCTTCACGCCGGGCAGATTCAGGGTTTCTTCGACATCCCCACCGACAACCTGTTCGCCGCGCCGGTGATGGTGAAGGATATCAAGGAAAACTCCCGCGGCAAGGAGGTGATGGTGATATCCCCCGATGTCGGCGGCGTGGTACGCGCCCGGGCGCTGGCCAAACGCATCGGCGCCCCCCTCGCCATCGTCGACAAACGCCGCGAACGGGCAGGCGTATCGGAAGTCATGAACATCATCGGCGATGTCACCGGTTGTTCCTGTGTGCTGGTGGACGATATCGTCGATTCGGGCGGCACCTTGTGCAACGCCGCCGATGCCCTGCTGGAAAACGGCGCCGTGGAAGTCTCCGCCTACATCACCCATGGGGTACTGTCCGGCGGTGCGGTTTCACGCATTGCCAACTCCCGGCTCAAGGAACTGGTGATCACCGATTCCATTCAACCGACTGAAGCCGTGCGCCACGCCCGCAATATCCGTGTTATCACCATCGCTCCCCTCCTCGGCGAAGCCATTGCGCGGACGGCAGCGGAAACTTCGGTCTCCAGCCTGTTCGACAGCTTGTAACATGTGTTCGGAAACACGCCACACCCTGCCGGCGCTCGACCGGACCGGTATCCCCGGTCGATACCGGGACATCATAGGATATCCGTCTTGGAAGCGTCGGGACACACGCCCATGAACACCATCCAGCAGCAACCTCCGGTAGGCGCCGAACTGACCGTTACCAACCTTTTGAAAGCGACGGCCTATATCTTTTCCCGCAATATGCTGCAATACATCCTTTTGTCTCTTGCCTGCATCCTGTTGACCCTCGGGCTGCAAAAGGCCTTCACCCTGTCAAACATCCCGCTTTATCTGCCTGGCGCCGACGGTGCTTCGGGGCCCACCAATCCCGAGGGAATGATTCGCTATTCGACGCTCCTCACCGGATACCTTCTGCTTTCCCAAATCATGTCATCCGTCTGGATGGTGCTTCCGGCGGCTGTGATCACCTACGGGGTGATGCAGCGGTTCCGCGGTCGCTCCTTCACTTTCGGCGAAGGGCTGGCGGCGGTGCAGTCACGACTCGTTCCGCTGGTGTGGATATCCGTGGCATACGTCATCGTGGTGACGGCGGCGGGCATGCTCTTTGTCGTGCCGGGCGTGGTGTTCATGCTGCTGTTCATGCTGGTGGTGCCGGTTTGCGTTCTCGAACGACGCGGGTTTTTTGCCAGCTTCCAGCGCTCGGCCCGGATGATTTCCGAGTTTCCCATCTATTTGAAGGCCTTCGCTGCGCTGGGGGTGGTTTATCTCTTCGTGTTTTTGTCGAAAGCCATCGTCGCGCAATCCGCGCCGGCCCCCGATGCCGTGATGATCGGTGTGATTTCCGCGGTTGAAGCCGTCGGCGTGGCTCTGGTGACGGTGCTGGAATCCGTGGTATACTTTTACGTGTTGTACCATCTGGAGCGGAAAAACGCCGATGATGTCGCAGCCGGGCTGGGATTGGGCTGAGCCCGCCGTTCAACCCGCCTGTTCATTGTATTTTACCGCCATGGAGCCGACTATGCGCCGCACTTGTGATGCCCCCCGGGGAATCGTTGACACCCTTTGGATCGACAGTGAACTTCTCAAAGGGAACCTTTTGGGAGACCCGGCCCGCCGCCGGGTGGACGTGTATGTTCCCGCCGGCGCAACGGGTGAAGGCCTGCCGCTGCTGGTGGATCTGGTGGGCTTCACCGGCGGGGGGCCGGTCCACACCAATTGGCGCAATTTCGGGGAGAATGTGCCGGAACGCGCCGACCGCCTGATTGCCGCCGGTGAAATGATGCCGGCGGTCATCGCCTTCCCCGATTGTTTCACACGGCTCGGCGGCAACCAGTATGTCGACAGCGCCGCCATGGGCGCGTGGGAGAGCTTCCTCATCACGGAAATGCTGCCGGCGGTGGAAACGCGCTATCGCTGCGGCGGCCCCGGCAAACGCGGTGTTTTCGGCAAGAGTTCGGGCGGATACGGCGCCTACAGCCATGCCATGCGCCACGGCGGTTCGGTGTGGAACGCCGCGGCGGTACACTCGGGGGATGTGGATTTCGAGCTGATGTACCGGGCGGATTTCTGCAACGCGCTGCGCACACTGGCCGAATACGACTTCTCGGTGGAAGCGTTCATGGCGCATTTCGAAAGCGCCCGCAAGCTGAAGGATGATGACTGGCACACCATCATGCTGCTGGCGCAGGCCGCGTCGTTCGACCCGGACCCGGCGTGTTTCCTCGGGGTGCGCCTGCCGGTGGACACCTACACCTGCGCCCTTATCGACGAGCGCTGGAGCAACTGGCTGAAGGCCGACCCGCTGCTGATGGCCGACCGCCCGGAGATGCTCGAAAACCTGAAAAAACTCAAGTGCTTCTACATCGATTGCGGGACGCAGGACCAATACAACCTGGTCTACGGCTCCCGTCTCATGCATCGGAAACTGGAAGCCGCCGGCGTCCCCCACCACTACGAGGAATTCCCTGACAATCATTCCGCCGTGGACTACCGGATGGACGTCAGCCTGCCGCTGCTGGCAAAAGCGCTGACGTGAACCCCGTCGGGAACGCAGGGCGAAGAGTCAATCTCCTTCGAAACTTACGAGGGAATGGACATTGACGCCCATGGCGCGCAGCTTTTTCGCGCCGCCGAGATCCGGCAGATCGATGATGAAGCCGGCTCCGGCCACTTCGGCGCCGAGCTGATGAATCAGTTCCACTGCGGCGATGGCGGTGCCGCCGGTGGCGATGAGGTCATCCACCAGAAAAATGGCATCCCCCGGATTGACGGCGTCCACATGGATTTCCAGCTCATCCTGACCGTATTCGAGGTCATAGGCGATGCGGACGGTTTTGCGCGGAAGCTTGCCCTTCTTGCGGATGGGAATGAACCCGGCATGGAGGCAGTAGGCCATTGCGCCGCCGAGAATCAGTCCGCGCGCCTCGATACCCGCCACATGTTTGATCTGTTTGCCCCGCCAGGGTTCGGCCAGTTCCTCCACCGCCAAGTGAAAGGCGTCGGCATTGCCCAGCAGAGTGGTGATATCGCGGAAAATGACCCCCGGCTTGGGGTAGTCGGGAATGGAGCGGATGGCATCCCGCAGTTTGCCGGTCACATCGTCAGACACTGTTTAAACCTCTCCTTGATATATTTATATTGTGGCGGTCGACAAAACCTGTTCCCGCGCCCGGTTATACCGCGAATCGGGCAGACGGGCCAGTCCGCCGAAAGAACGAACCGCCGTTCCCGCATCTATTTGCGATAGGGGTTCGGCCGTTGATAGGTCAATCTGGGCACGAATTTCAGGATCGGGCGGCAGTAGTGGTTTTTCCAATCCTTGTCGTGACGGGCGAGATCCAGATGGAAATGATTGTAGTGGTATTTGTCGGAGCCGGGCCCCAGCGCCGTGGTGAAATAGGCGCAGCCGCCGATGAACACCTCCCGCAGGAACCCCGACTCCGCTTCGGTGCCGCCCCAACCCTTCTCGACACTGATAACGGTCTCGTCCGCCAGAGTGAAGGTCAGCACGTCCAGGGCGTTGCCGAAGGAATGCTCCGAGAGTTTGGCGCCGCGGACATTATTGCGGCCGCGGCAGCTGTAGGACCCGGCATGAATACCGACCACCTGGCTGCCGAAATAGAGTTCGGCCGCCGGCTGCACCACTTCGGCGATCCATGCCTCAATGGCCGGAATAATCGGGCAGGCAAGAGTCTGCTTGGTTTTCACCTGAACGGCGCCGCCGGCGAAGGCTGTGACCTTGAACGGTGAATCCATGCCGCAGGCGCCTTTGTTGATCGGGCGGTCCAGAGTCATGAATTCGCTCTCGACCACCAGCTTGCGCTCGAGGCAGGTCGCTTCGGCGCGGGACCGCCAGGGCTCACGGCGCTGAAACTGCATGAAACCGCAGGCGGCCAGGCTGAGAACGGCCGCGGCGAGCAGAACGGATTTCAGGACAATCTTTCTCATGCCCGCCATTATGGCGCGAAATCGTAAACGGGCGTCCCTAACAAAGAGAATTATTGCCGGAAGGTTAAAGATGTGTTGACGGCTGCGGCTTCACGATTCCGGCGCATCGTCCCAGCGCGCGCGGCGGGTCCGGTCATCGTCGCCGGCGGCGACCCATCCGCCGGGTTGCCCGTCAGGCAGACGTTCCCGTTTCCAGAACGGCGCGTCGGTTTTCAGATGATCCATCAGAAATTCCGCCGCAAGGAAGGCCTCGGCGCGGCGAACGGACGCCGCGGCGACAAACACAATGGTTTCTCCCGGAAGAATCAGACCGTAGCGGTGAACCACCGCAATGCCGAGCAGAGACCAGCGTCGGCAGGCACGTTGCGCCACGCGCCGCAGCTCACGCTCCGCCATGGCCGGATAGTGTTCCAGCTCCAGAGCCGCAATCCGGCCGCCGTCACCGCGGCACAACCCGGTGAAACTGACAACCGCCCCGACGTTTGCATCACCGAGTCCGGCGATGAATCGCTCCAGTTCACGGCCCGGGTCCAGACCCTCACCAATCAGGCGGATATCGGCACAGGTTGGGATGACAGCGCCGGACATCGGTCTACCCGCCGGAAACCGGGGGAAAGAACGCCACCTCGCGAACGTTTTCCAGGGATGCGTCCTTCGGCGCGTGGACATAATCAAGGGCCGCCTGAATGACGGAATCGTCGGCGAAGGCGGCGGCGTAACCCGCGCCCTGCCCTTTCAGCCAGTCCATGAGCTCGCCGACGGTGCGGACATCGGCTGGAAGGTCGCGCTGTTCGAACCTTTTGCCGATACGCTCCCTGACCCAGGCGAAATAGACAAGAGTCACGCGACTCATTCTTCCGGACCCACAATATGCCGGATACCGGAATTGAGATAATCGAAACCGGTATAAAGAGTCAGAGCGGCGGCGATATAAAGCAGCACAATACCGACTTCCACCGTCCACGGGAAAATACCGTTGCCCGCCGGGCCGACAATCAGAAAACTCAGGGCCACCAGCTGAACCGTGGTTTTCCACTTGGCAACACGACTCACAGGGACCGAAACCCGGACGCCGGCGAGGTATTCGCGCAGGCCCGAAACAAGGATTTCCCGACACAGGATGACGATGGCGGCCCAAACCGCAAACCCGGTGATCGGCTGATCCTCCCGGACAAGCATCAACAGGCAGGAGGCGACAAGCAATTTGTCGGCGATGGGGTCAAGCATACGCCCCAGATCCGATTGCTGGGCAAAGGCGCGGGCCAGATAGCCGTCAAAATAGTCGGAAAGCGCGGCCACAACAAATATGAAGAAGGCAGTCCACCTCGCCCAGAATTCCAGCGGCCAGAACAGCAGGCCGACGACCAGCGGCACCGCCGCGAGTCTTCCGTAGGTCAGCAGATTGGGCAGGTTGTAGGTTAGGGAGCGGCGTGAAGTTTGTGTATCCATGATGTCCTGAGTCATCTCTCGGGCTGACGCGCAATACCGTTCTTTTTCATACCACATACAGCGGAAAACGCATTCATATTTGTGCAAACGGGGTGGGATATCGTTAATTTTGTGCGGTTGAAACAATGATGTCCGCTTTTTCGGCGGGATCGGTGTGAATACCCGGCGGCGGCATTGCCCTCCGGTGACCGCCTGTCGCGTCCGGCGCCGGGTGCGCCCGGCGCACGCGGCTTCGGCGCACCGCGGGTTGGCGTCCTCGGCAATCGCCGGATTTTCTTCCAGTTTTTCGCTGATATTATACTAAAGTATAATACGCGGTTCACTCACTGATTACCATATTACGTAACGTAAGGTACATTACGTAACGTAAGGATGCCGGTGGTAGTGCGTTCCGCCAAAAATGTCGGATATCCGGGCTGCGTTTCGTAAGAGCGTCAGAGTACACAGTAAGGAGAGTTCGTTGACCGCCGCCCGCATTATTCCTGTGCTGACAACAAACGCCTCCCGGTTTCTCTCGAACGAATCGGGAGCAACGGATCCGGAGAGTTTCGGCGTGTGGTGTTTTGCGGTCGCGGCGGCCATCACCGTTTCAAAGTCCCTTCCCAAACCCGCGGAGCTGTTTGAACTGGTCGAAGACGCCTTCGCTCTTCGCACATTTTAGGTGTCATCAAGGAGAAGCCCAGGAGGTCCGGATGGTGCGACTCAGGAAAAATGAACGGTTTTCGACTCGGGTTCGCTGCGGACCTTAACCTCGGTTAATCTTAATGGGTAGGAGTGTTATGATGGATGCAAGGGAATATATCATATCAATATTTGATGTGCCCTTAATTTTAAACGGTTTCGTGCGACGTTTACCGTTCTGACAACCAATTGCCGTCAAACGGGCGTTAAACATTAATTTTTTTCATTATCCGGCTGATGTGTTGCCTGTCTGACTAATGACGTGAATTTTGTAGCGTGATTTCAATTGGATATTTTGTTTGCGTTATATGACATTCATATTACCGTTACGTAATGTCATTTGGGTGATATGCGCAAATTGTCGCAGTCCGCGCGTTGAACACAAAACCGATCAGGAGACAGCCCCGGATGGGGGCGGCGGCGACTATCATGTTATTTTTTCTGAAAAATTGTCTTGTTCTCGTAAATCGATAATAGCAGCATATTCTTGCGTACAGGTTTTTTATGATTCGCCCGGTTTTGTCGTCGACCCTACCTTTTTCAAACCACAATTAATGTCTTGCAAGCTTTGCAAAACAACGTTATATAAACTGTGTGAATGAACGTGGGATGAATTTTTTAACGTTCGGGTAACTATAGAAATTAACGGAAGGTAAGAAAGTGAATATCGCTCTGTTCCAGCCAGACATTCCCCAGAACGCAGGCACCATCCTGCGCATGGCGGCCTGCCTCGGCGTCGCAGTCGATATCGTGGAACCCGCCGGATTTGATGTTTCAGACAGAAAGTTCAGGCGCTCCGGAATGGATTACCTGGAGCACGTGGCGCTTCGCCGGTTTGCTTCGTGGCAGTCTTTCATCGGATGGGTTCGGGAAAGCGGTTCACGCCTCGTCCTGGCCACGGTGCGCGGTGCGGTGGTGTACACCGAGTTTCTCTTCCGGGAAGCGGATGTGATCCTGTTCGGACGTGAGTCCTCCGGTTTCGCCGACTACGTGCGCAAAGCCGCCGATGAAACCATCCGTATTCCGATGTTGCCCGGTATGCGTTCACTTAACGTCGCGGTATCGGCCGCGATGATCGTCGGTGAAGCTCTTCGCCAAATCCGCCCGATGCCGGCACTCGTGCCCGTCACGGCGAATACGTAGACAAGGAGAATTCCAGTGAGTTTCCAGTTCGCGCAGCAGTTCGACGCTCCAATGAAGAAAACCGCGAAAGGCCCCAAGGGCCTCGGCGGATGGCTTCTGGCAGTGATCGCTTCAATTCTCATCGTTTCGGCCATTCAGATGGTCGTCATCTGGCAGTATTACACAACCCTGTTCGCCTGGTTCGTTTATTATGGAACCGACGCTTTCAGAGCGGGGTTTGCCATCCGGGTGATTGCAGACATCTCCCTCCTGATCGTTGCCTGCTTCACCATCATGCTCTATTTCAAGCGCTCGGCCCACTTCCCCGACATGTGCAATCTGTGGGTGTGCCTGCTCGTCGTCTCCAGCCTGTTCATGGATGTGTGCTTCATGCTCGACGAGAGAATCATCCCGACGCTGCCGTATCAGACATTCATCGCCACCAAGGCGTCCGCCGTGTTGCTTGCCATCATCGTCCCCTACCTGTTTACCTCCGAGCGGGTTCGCAACACCTTCTACGGTAAAGGTTACTTCGTCCACATCTATCAGTGATCACCGGGTCGGCGATCGGCCCCCTCAGGGTTAATCTGGAATTCTCACCTTAATGGGGGCCTGCCGGTGGACGGCACTCTTCGAAGTTTCTCGAAATAGCTTGTTTCTCTAAAGTTCTGTTGAGAAGCTCCTTGCGAGTGTCGCCACCGGCAGGGCATCCGGCCTCAAACCACACTTCACGGGCAAGCGCCAACATACGGCCGATCTCGGGGCCGGGTTTCAAAACGCCGAGAAAATCCCGCCCCGAAAGCGGAAACAACGGCTTTCCTTCAGCACCGCGGGCAAACGCATCCCACTGAACCTCGGCAGCCTTCGTCAAAGCAAACCCGGTTTGCCCTTCCAGCGCCGCGCGCACGTTCATTATCCCCGACAACGCAAAATCCGACAATTTGTTTTCTCCGGCAAAACCGCGGCGTACATCGCCGGCTGACCATGGTTCCCGCCGGTGTTCCAGCCGCTCCAGCACCCGGGCATACCGCTCCAGGCGCCGACTGTCATCATTGGAAAGCCGCAGCTTGTCCCGCAGCCGCTGCGCGTCTTCACGAACCAGAACCGCAAGAGCCGCAAGACGCCGCACCGGATCCGGCGCCAGCCCCCGGTGGGCTTCGTACTCCACAACCCGGCGGAGGCGGCTGAGCACGCCGATGCCGTTCAACAGCTGTGTCAGAATACCGGTATCGCTCACGATTCCCATCATTTCACAGGCGTTCGGCCCACTCGCCAGCTTGTAGAGCTCGGCGCAGATCCGCTCCCGGGACAATCCATCGAGCCCGGCGCGCTCGCGGATGACCGCCTGGAGGCCGTCAGCGTCAACACTGTCGGAAAACCTTGCCGAAAACCGGAAGAACCGCAGAATCCTGAGATAATCCTCGCGGATGCGCCGCTCCGCGTCACCGATGAAACACACCCGCCGCTCGGCAAGGTGTTCGAGCCCGCCGCAATAATCGTGAATCGTTCCATCCAGGGAAAGGGAGAGGCTGTTGATGGTGAAATCCCGCCGCCGGGCGTCGTCCTCAAAACTGCGTCCGAAACGGACCTCGGCGTGCCGCCCGTCGGTATCCACATCCTCCCGCAGGGTCGTCACTTCAAATGGGGTCTTGTCCACCACCACGGTGACGGTTCCGTGGCTCATGCCCGTCGGCACGACGCGATATCCCGCGGCGACGGCCCGGCGGCTCACGTCTTCGGGGAGCAGAGTCGTCGTCATGTCGATGTCGGTGACGGGGTGTCCCGCCAGGGCATCGCGCACACAACCGCCGACAAGGCGGGTCTCCTCCCCGTCGGGATTCAGCAGCGTCAACAGCTCCGACACTCCGGGCCACAGCAGGAGGTCCTTCACCGCCCGGTTATCCACTCCCCGTTCCATGGTCGAAACGCTTCCGTTCATCCGGTTATCCGATGCTTCCCGTTCGCGATGGCCGACCGGGCGCACAGGGCCCGCAGGATTCCCGCGGTCGCCCCCCAGATGAAATGTTCGCCCCAGGCAATCGCATAAAACTCCCGCGGACGTCCGCCCCGCTCCCTCACGCATTTGATATAGTGTCCGGCATCGAAAAACATGTCCAGCGGCGCCTCGAATATCTCCACCACCTCGTCGGGATTGGCGTGGGGCTCAAACCGCGGATCCACCCGGGCGACCACGGGCCGGATGATATAGTTGGTGCCGGTGACATAGCAGTCCAGCACGCCCAGCACGTCGACAAGGCCGCGGGCGAGGCCGATTTCCTCAAAGGATTCCCGCAGCGCCGTTTCGACGATGGTTTCCCCCGGTTCCTGCCGGCCGCCCGGAAAGGATATCTGCCCGGAATGGTGCTTGAGCGTTGATGAGCGCAGAGTGAACAGCAGGGTCGGCTGCTCCCTGTCCACAATCGGCACGAGAACGGCGGCGGATTTCATCTTTCCGCTGTCCATGGTCTCGAGCATGGCCGGATTGAGCGCATGATCGCCGTTGAGATACCGCGGCGCGACGTCCGCCTCGCGCCCGGTTTCCGGGGGAATGGGCGCCACAAGCGCTCTGACCTGTTCAATATTCATATGTCCGCCCAGTCATCACCAGGAATTGTCTTTCACACTGCCGGCACGATGGTGCAGCGCGACGGGAATCTCCCCCGCGGGGCGAAGCACTGCAACCGGATGTGCTTCCGCCGGCAGTATCGCACCGTTACGCCCCGCGCCTCCGCTTCACGGGTATTCCCGTTAACGGATTAATGCGGGATATTTATTAAACCACAGGCAAGTTTTTTACAAACATACTATGCTGATGCGCTGATTCTTATTATGAAGACTTCGGGGACAGGTCGAAACCGATCCTTCCCCGGTGACGAAACACCCGCAGGAGAACCAAAAGTATGACCGACACCGTAACGGACGCACAGTCCGGGCAGGACATCATCGAAACCGCTGAAACGGTGCTGCGCGCAATCAGTACCGCGCGGGATACGCTCAGAAGCGTGATTTTCGGTCAGGAGCGGGTGATTGATCTGGCGTTGATTACCATCATGGCCGGTGGACACGGCCTGCTGGTCGGTGTTCCCGGTTTGGCGAAAACCAAGCTTGTCGAAGCTCTGGGCGTCGTTCTCGGCCTTCAGGCGCGGCGAATCCAGTTTACACCCGACCTGATGCCGTCGGACATCATCGGCGCCGAAGTGCTGGATGAAGATGCCGAGGGCAAACGGTTTTTCCGCTT
>JAISTL010000098.1 GCA_031272615.1 Methylobacteriaceae bacterium
TAATGCCGAAGATATAGCGCTCGATGAGAGACATGCCGTGTGCAACCCGCCCCTTGCCCCACGCGCCGGCAATCATCCGGGCGCGGTTTTCGTTCCCTTGCTAACCCGCCGGCAACGCCGACGCAAGAGCGACCATCACATCCCCGTGACAAAACCGCTCCCGTTACGGTTGGCCGACCAGGCGGAGGAACTGTTTGGTCCGCGGGTTTTTGGGCGTGACCAGCACCTCCTGCGGCGTTCCGTCGTCCACAATTTTTCCGTGCTCCATGAAAATCACCCGGTCGGAAATATCCCGGGCGAAATTCATCTCGTGGGTGACGAGCAGCATGGTCATTTTCTGCTCGTGCGCCACCTTGCGGATGACGTTCAGCACCTCGCTCACCAGTTCCGGGTCGAGCGCCGACGTCACCTCGTCGAACAGCATGATGCGCGGCTGCATGGCCAGCGCCCGGGCGATGGCGACGCGCTGCTGCTGCCCGCCGGAAAGGGTGGACGGAAACGCCTTCGCCTTCTCGGAAAGCCCGACCTGCTCGAGATAATGGGCGGCGCGCTCCCGCGCCTCGGCCATGGAAATCCGTAGCACCCGCAAGGGCGCCTCGATGATGTTCTGCTCCACGTTCATATGCGGAAACAGGTTGAAATGCTGGAACACCATGCCGACCTGATGCTCCGTTTTCCTGCGCGGGGCGAACAGCCCCTTGGACAGGCTGCGCACCACCACTGGACAATCGTTGATGGCAACGACACCGTCGCTGGGATGCTCCAACCCCTTGATGAGCCGCAGGATGGTGGATTTCCCCGAGCCGCTCGGCCCGATGAGCGCCACCTTCTCGCCGTCGTGGATGGCGAGATCGAGATGATCCAGCACCCTCAGGGGCCCGTAATCCTTCACGACCCGGGTCAATGTGACCAGGGAGGGGCAAGTGTCAGGCGACGCGGGATTTGCCATGGGAACGCTTTTCCAGATATTGGAACAAAAGGGAGGACGGCACGCTGATCAGCAGGAACAGGAGGCCGAGCAGCGTGTAGGTTTCGTTGTAATTGTAGGTGAGATCGGCAATCTGCTTGGTGATCTGGAACAGCTCCGGGATGGTGATCATCGCCAGGAGCGGCGTTTCCTTGAACATGCCGATGAGATAGTTGCCGAGCACCGGCAGCATCGGCTTCACCGTTTGCGGCAGGATGATCCGTATCCACGTCGCCAGCGGCGGCAGGTCGAGGGCCCGGGCCGCCTCCCACTGACCGTAGTGGATGTCCTCGATGGCGCCGCGCCACGCTTCGGCGATATAGGCGCCGAAATAGAGGCCCAGTCCGAGGATGCCGGTGGTCATGGCCGAAAACCTCAAGCCGATTTGCGGCAGCACGAAATAAAGGAAAAACAGCTGCACCAGGAGCGGCGTGTGGCTGATGAACATCACGTAGGCGCGGGTCAGCGCCGGCACCGGGCCGCGCCCGGCGTGCCGCAGCACCGCCAGCGTCAGGCCGAGGCAGAGCGCCGCGACAAAACCCAGCACCACCACCTGGAAGGTGACCGCCAGGCCCTTGAGCAGACTGGGAAGGATGGACCAGGCAAAGGCGACATCGAAGGTCATGCCTGCCCCCTTGCCGTGCGGTGGCGCGTCAGGTGGCGTTCATAGCGTTTCACCATCCGGCTCAACGGCCACGCCAGCATGAAATAGCACAGCAGCACCACCGTCCAGGTGGTGGTCTGATAGCCGACGGAGGTGATGATGTTGTGTCCGGCGAAGGTCAAATCCATCAGGGTGATGGTGTAGACCAGCGACGTGGATTTGAGCAGTTCGATGAGCAGGATGCCCAGCGGCGGCAGCATCAGCGGCATGACCTGCGGCAGCAGCACCCGCCGGAAGGCTTCCATCGGCGGAAAATCCAGCGCCAGCACCGCGTCGCGCTGACCCCGGTCGATGTTGATGAGCGCCGAGCGGATAATCTCCGAGGCATAGGCGGAAAAATTGACGCCCAGACCGATGACCCCCGTCTCCATCGGCGACAGCACAACGCCGAACAGCGGCGGAAACACAAAGAACAGATAGAACAACTGCACCAGCGCCGACGTGCCGCGCAGGAATTCGACATAAACCGTCGACAGCAGGCGGGTCACCCGCCACGGCGACACGCGCAGCAACGCCACCGCAAAACCCAGCGGCAGCGCCAGCAACGCCGCCAGCACGGTGATTTCCAGCGTTACAACCGCGCCTTTCGCCAAAGTCTGCGCGATGAACCAAGCCGTTTCAAAACTCATAACCGCGTTCAGGCCGTTCCCTTTTCGGGTATTATTCTTCAACCGGCGCAAGGCTGAACAGCCATTCTCCCTTTACCGTAATGTTGTGGGTCATCACCACGATCACCGCCCCGCGAAACGGCGCGACGATATCGGGAAGGGGGTTCCCGAACAGGTCTTTCATCCGGGCCATCCTTTGCCCCGCGGCAACAATGTCGCCCGCTTTTACGTCCAGATAAATCCGTCCGTCAACGGGAGTTTCAATCTTCCAGGAATTATGCGCCGTCCGGTTGGCCCGTTTTTTCGGCGCCGGCGGGTCGAACGTCATGCCCAGAAACCGGGCGATATTGGCCACCCCGTTGAAATGGAAGGCCGTGCTTTCCTCGTCGAGGATGCCGTTGGCCCCCGCCTCGGACATCACGGCGTGCCGGCCGAGGAACGGCAGCTCATTGGTGGCGCGCCCGCGATTGTTGGTCTGCTCCACGGCGAAATCCATCAGCACGTCGGCATCGTATTGATGGGCGTAGGCTTTGGTCAGGTCGTCGAATGCGGCGTCGCCGGTCATCTGGCACATGACGAATTTGGCCACATCCTCCCGCAAATCCCCCCCGTGCAGGTCGATGAACAGGTCCGCTCCGGCCGCGAAGTGCTGCAGCACCCAGTCCAGCAGGATTTCGGTGTAGCTGCCGTCAGGGTTGCCCGGCGACAGAAAGTTCATGTTGCGGTTGTCCGCCGGAAACACGTATTCCGAATGGATCCACAAGCCCGGCATGTTGAGCACCGGAAGGATCGAGACCGAGCCCTTTTCGAGGGACGACGCGAAATAGTCCTTGAGACGCAGCGCCGCCTCCATGGCCGCGACCTCGTTGGGGTGCATACCGGCGACAATCGCCAGTTTCGGCCCCGGCACCGCCGCCGTGATGTCGATGAACGGAATGCTCAACGGCTGCAGCACCGGATGGGAAAACACGAAGTTCCCCCACCTCATGCGCCCCTCGCTGCCGAGAGTTTCTTTGACGTATTGGCTGTTCTCCATGGGAAAGGCCCGGTCCTCAGTATGCCGTCACGGGCAGAGCTTGGCGGCAGTCAAATCCTCCGGCGGCAGCTCATCGGCGGTATAGCCGAATTCCTGCAGCAGTTTCAGCAATTCGCCGGATTTGCGCAACCGCGCCAGCTCGACATTGAAGGCGTCGATGAATTCCTGGTCGCCCTTGGGCAACCCGTAGGCGTGGTAGTTGTAGGTGGGGTTGCCGTCGGCGTCGAGAATCTGCTCGAACGGCATGGCCCGCTCGATATCGTCGGCGTTCATGCGCTTGAGGAGCGCGATCACCTCCGCGTCGGGGAAATAGATGGCGTCCACCCGGTCGGCCTGCAGCGCGGCCAGCGCCTCGGTGTCTTTGTTGAACAGCACCACGTTGGCGTCAGGGATGCCGGCGTTCTTGACCTCGACAACCTGGTTGGAGCCGTTCTGCGTGCCGAGCCGCGCCTTGGCGTTGGCGGCCACGTCCTTGAGGCTGTGCAGATTCAGCGGATTGCCCTTCTTCACCACGAAGGCGCCGCCGGAACGCGTCACCGGGTCGGAATAACCGATGACCTTGCAGCGCTCCTTGGTGATGAACAGCCCGGCGCCGATGATGTCGAAGCGTTTGGAGGAAAGACCGGGAACCAACGCGCCCCATTCGACGATGGGCATGTCGAGATTGGTGGACCCCAGCGCTTTCAAAATCGTGCGCAGCAGCTCGACGTTGGCGCCGGTGATTGTCCCGTCGGTGGCGATGTAGCCGTAGGGCTGCTCATTGGCGATTCCGGCGACAAACTGACCATTGCTTTTGGCTTTGTCGAGCAGTGAATCCGCCGACGCGGGAAGGGCGGTGAGCCATGCGGCAAGGCTGATGGCGAGTATGCGTGACAGTTTCATGGTGTGTGCCTCGTATCATGGTTAAGAGTGGTCGGAACAACAGGGCTTGGAACGGAAAGGCGTCGCCTGGCGATTGTTGTCCTCGCCTATGGGATTGAAAAATTCGTTAAAAAGAACGACAGGATGTTCGTAAAAGCACGACTCGCGTATGTCAAACGATTCCTTGTAGTATTTTCGGATAGCTCCA
>JAISTL010000334.1 GCA_031272615.1 Methylobacteriaceae bacterium
TGGGAACCGAAAACAGGTTCTGCAGTTTTTCGAGATATGGCGTGAAAACCGTGCAGGTCAAAAGCACCGCGTCCGCCCCATCATACAGGGCGTGCCCCATGATACCGGTCATGCGGGCAATGCTGTTAAAGGTCACTCCCCCCTCTTTACGGACAAGCTCGCGCAGGCCTTCATCCAGGTAATTCGTCACTTTCAGTGACGGGAGTTGTCTGAGCTCCCGCATCATGGGAATGACGGCATCCAGAGTTACACTTATCATCGCGACTTTCAATTTCGGCTCCTTCCACCTTTCAATCCGGACGAAGTCCGGCGGGACAAAACCGCCGGACTTCAACGTCGACAATTTTCTCCGGGCGCCGCTGCCAGCCGGCGCGTCGGACGGATTTATCCCCCGAGCACACCGGGGCTCACGTTCCGGCGGGCCCATGAAGGCAATGCTACTCGGGCTTGACGCGCCCCAGTTCCACGAACACTTCCCGGAAGGTGGCTTCGTTGTCTTTCCAGAGCTTGCCGAATTCTTCCGGCCCCATCCAGCCCGGGTTCAAATCCAGACCGTTTTCCTTCGCATAATTCTGATACTCCGGCGTGTCGTAAATTTTCTTGAATGCGGCTACCCACCGGTCGATCACCGGTTGAGGCGTACCCTTCTTGACGGCAAAGCCGCGCCAGGTCCCGAGCGCCCCGAGCCCCTTCAGACCGAGTTCGCCGGCTGCCGGCGTGTCCTTGAGTTCGCCCACCTGGATGCGGTCATCCCTGAAAACCACCAACGGACGCAGATTGCCCGACTTCATCATATCGCCGACGGCGCTCGCTTCCTCGTACATCATGTCGATATGGTTGGCGATCACCGAGGCCATCCGTTCTCCACCCGATTCCACCGGAACGATGGCCAACTGGATGCCGGCCGCCTTGGCAAAATAGCCGACCCCCGCATCGTCGACGCCCCCGGGAGACGCAATGGCAACGGTCACCTTGCCGGGATTCTTTTTGGCGAAGTCGATCATCTCCTGAACGGAATTGAACTTTCCCTTCGAACCGGTCCACAGCACACCGATGTCGGCTTGCATCCGTGCCACCGGCACGAACTCCTCGGTGAAGCGGAACGGCATCTTCTTGAAAATGTCGGCGATAATCCCCGAAGGGCTTTCGCAGTGAATCAGATGCCCATCCGCTTCCGCGTTATGGGAGTAGATGATCCCCTTTGAATGCGCTCCGCCGGAGACGTTGGTCACCCGGATGGAGACGCCGAGATCCTTTTCGAGTTGCGGCTGAATCATCCGCACCAGCGTGTCCTGACCACCGCCGGCGCCCGACGGAACGACAATCTCGATGGTTCTGGACGGGAATTTGTCCTGCGCCAAGGCGGGCGCCATAAAAACCGACAAGGCGGCTATTGAATAACACACGTTCTTCAAGATCTTCATTTTATTCTCCTCTGATAGACCCTGCACAAAATAATCACATCAAATGCCGGAATTTCGGCCCTGCGCTTCCGGCCCCGTTCCGGTTCCCGCTGCACCGACTGCTCCCGGAGCTGGTCACGCCGGCATCCGCCGGATAATCTCGCTCACGATTTGCGCGGTCGTCGCTGTCCCACCGAGATCGGGCGTCAGTACGGACGCCTCCGTAAGAACGTTGCGCACACCCTCTTCGATCCTTTTCGCCGCGCCGGTCTGCCCGACATGCGCCAGCATCGCCGCTCCCGAAAGGATCAGTGAAATCGGGTTGCAGATGCCCTTGCCGGCGATGTCCGGCGCCGAACCATGGGTTGCTTCGAACATCGCGACCTCTTCGCCGATATTGGCTCCCGGAGCGATTCCCAAACTCCCGGCCAGACCGCCGGCAAGATCGGAAAGGATATCGCCGTACTGGTTATCGGTGACGATCACGTCGTACTTCTTAGGAAATTTTGCCAGGTTGAAGGCGGTGGCATCCACGAAGTTGTCGTCATACGGCACATCCGGGTACTGACTGGCTGTTTCGAGGAAGCACTTCAGGAAAAAGCCGTCGGTGATGCTGAGCGCGTTGGCTTTATGCACGCACGTCACTTTTTTCCGGTTGTGTTTGCGCGCGTACTCGAAACTGTATTTCGTCAGACGCTCAACCGCCTCGCGGGTCGCCAGCTTGATGGCCTGCGCGGCACAATCGCCGATCTGGTGTTCCCAACCGACATAAATTCCCTCGGTAATCTCGCGCATAATCACCACGTCCATGTCGGCGTGTTTCCCTGAGATACCGGGATATCCCCGAATCGGACGCGGCGCGACGAACAGCTTCAACTCGCGGCGAATGGCATTGTTGATCGACGGATAGGTATGCTCGCTGCCGTCCTCATGAATGCAGGTGGTTCGCCCGCGCCCGCGCTCGACCGACAACGGCCCCTTGAGGATTACCTTCAGTTCCTTCAGCTGTTTCACCGATTCCTGCGGCAACGGGTGTCCGTATTTCTCATACGCCGGATCACCGACCGGCACGTTAATCCATTCAACCGTCAATCCGGTCGCCGCGATGACCTCCTTGGTCGCCTTGACCAGTTCCGGCCCGATACCGTTTCCCTCAATCACTGCAAAGCGCATTCCTTTTCTCCTTGTTCATCATGATTCAGCAAACGAAAGCGCGTCACGCCCGCTTCCAGCCACTTTCAACGTATCGGCGGGACAAAGTCGCCGCGGGTCCGGCATATCTGCGGAAAACGCGAATTCCGGACGCGTGGTTCGTTTTTCTTTTGAAATAAATTCTGGAGTCATTTTCTGGCCTGCTCCAAAAGTTCCGCTGTGCCGGTTTCCCCGGCCAGCGTGGATAACTCCTTCCAGGTGTCAGCCGGCAACACGATTCCCCCGGCAAGCTGGCGCTGATGGGCTCTCGCTTCCATCTCACCGGGCAGAAAGATTTCAGAAGTCCCCTGCGCCAATGGTTGCGACTTGATCTCCTCGATGAACGCCTCGATCCGTTGGTTATAAGCGTCGGGATCGATGAAATCCCCGAGGTTGTAGACGGTGATGAAATGCCCGCAGCCGCTGCGTTTGTCATAGTGATACGGGCCGTTGACCGCAGAGAGGAACGCGCTGCCTGACAGCACGCCCGCGAGAACGTCCATCAGCGTCGCGATGGCGTACCCCTTGTGCTGGGCCATCGGCAGAATGAGACCGTCGATGGCCGCCTGCGGGTCGTCGGTCGGCGCGCCCTCCTTGTCGAGCGCCCAGCCGAAGGGAATCTTCTCGTGACGCTGCCGGGCGAGATAGATTTTCCCCCGCGCGACGCCGGTATTAGCCATGTCCAGCAGCAGCGGCGGATATTTGCCGCCGGGGGCCGCCCACGACCACGGATTGGTGCCGATGATCTTGTTCTTCGCCCCGCCCCACGGCGCCATCGCCTTGCCGCCGTTGGTTGTCATGAACGCGATCGCCCCCTGTGCGGCGGCCATGCGGGTGTAATACATCAGGGTGCCGAAGTGGTTGGAATTCCGCACCGAAACCGCACCCACACCGTGAGCCTTCGCCTTGCCGATGGCCATTTCCATGGCGCGCTTGGCGACAACCTGGCCGATGCTTTCGCGCCCGTCGACAACCGCGAAACACCCTTTGTCCCGCAGGATATCGAGCGTCGCAACGGGTGACATGACCCCGTGACGCAGGCGCTCGATATACCAGTTGGTCCGCAACACGCCGTGCGACTGATGCCCCCACAGATCGGCCTGGACGAGGGTATCGGCCACAACACGCGCGTCACCGGCGGGGACGTCATGTTTCTCGAAAGCGGCGGCAACGAACGCCTCCAACGCAATCGGGTCAACCAGAACCGTTTCGCTCATTTTCCACCAGCCTTGCGACGTTCGATGAGGTTCTGGATCTGCGGCCAGAGCAGCGCCGCGGCGGCGAGGAGGAAGATCGGCCCGGCAATCGGACGGGTGAAGAACACCGTCCAGTCGTCGCCCGAGATGATCATCATCTTGCGGATGTTCTCCTCGATAAGGCTGCCGAGCACGAGCCCCAGCACCAACGCCGCCACGTTGAACTTGTATTTCTTCATGAAAAACCCGACCACGCCGGCAACCAGCATGATCCAGGAATTGAAGATATCCACGCCCAGAGCGTAGGAACCGACGAAGCAGAGCAACAGAATCAGCGGCCCCTGCAGGTAATAGGGGAACCGGGAAACCTGCGCGAAAATCTTCACTCCGTAAATTCCGCCGATGAACAGCATCACGTTGGCGATGATCATCGAAATGAACACCGCATAAAGCAGCGTCGGTTGCATCTGAAAGAGCAATGGGCCGGGGCGCATGCCATGCATGATGAACGCACCGAGAATGACCGCCGTGGTGCCGGAGCCGGGAATGCCCAGGGTCAGCGTCGGCACCATCGCGCCGCCGGTGGAGGCGTTGTTCGCCGTTTCCGGGGCAATCACGCCCTCGGGCATTCCGGTGCCGAACTTCTCTTTCTCCTTCGACGAGCGCACCACCTCGCTGTAGGCCAACACGGAGGCGATGGTGCCGCCGGTACCCGGCAGGATGCCGACGACCATTCCGATCACCGCGCTTTTGAGCAATACCCACTTATAGCGCAGGAATTCCGCCCAACTCATGAATTCGACCTTGATGCTCGTATTGTATTGCTGTGCCTGATTGTTCCGCTGCCTCAATTCAATCGCCTGCATGAAGACTTCCGACAGGGCGAAGGCGCCGATCATCACCGGAATGAAGTGCACACCGTTGACAAACTCGGACGAACCGAAGCTGAAGCGGACCGTCCCGGTGATTTCATCGGTGCCGAACGTGGCCAGCACCAGGCCCAGGCACCCGCTGATCAGCGTCTTCAACATCGAACCGCTGCCTAGGCCGGCGATTGCGGTCACGCCCAGTATGCCGAGGGCGACGTATTCGGCCGGCCCGAACTCCATGGCTACTTTGGAGAGCGGAACGCACAGCACCACCATCATGAGGGCGCTGAACAGCCCGCCCATCACCGATGAACTGACAGCCAGCCCCAATGCCTTGCCGCCCTGGCCCTTCTTGTGCATCGGATGACCGTCGAGCACAGTCATAACGGATTCCGGGGTGCCGGGCGTGGCAAACAGGATCGAGGTGATGGAACCGCCGAAGGTTGAGCCGCAGAAGTTCGTCACCAGCAGGATGATCGCCGACGTCGGTTCCATTCCATAGGTGAAGGGCAGGAGCAGGACAACACCCATGGCGGAACTGATCCCCGGCAGAGCGCCGAAGATGATGCCGGTTGCGCAACCGAGGAAGGCGAATAACAGGTTTACGGGGGTCAATCCCGTCATCAATCCTTGAAGAATCGCGTCCATACTTTCCCCCTAATAGAGCATGTAGCTGAGAGCCCGGATCGCGCCCGTACCGCGCGGCAGGGGAACTTCCATGAGCCGGCCGAACAACACCGTGAAACAGATGCTGCACAAGAGCGATGCGCCGATAAGCGTGGTGATCTTCCGCCCGCCGAGTTGCCAGATGAACCCGGCCATCAGGATGGGGGCCGCGCCGGCAAAACCGAGCACGTTGCTCGCCACGAGAAAAACCACGAAGATGGCCACTGAAACGGCGAGGGACTTGATTTCCTCCCCATCGAGGTTCAAACCCGGCTTGGTTTCCTTGCGCGCTTCAAAGCCGGCGGAGAGTATCGTCAGCACCATGCCGAGCGTGAGGATCACCTGCGGCCACCATTCGGCGCCGAGCGAGCCGCCGATGTTCGCGTAAGGAAAGGTCTTTGTTTCATAATACAGCATCAGCATGACGAGAAACACCACGCCATGTACGACTAGTTCTTCTACTTTTCTCATCAGGAATGCTCCTCCATAATTCCGAACGATCCGGTAAATTCAGGTCGGCGCGGCTTGTTGAGTGCTCTTGTAACCACGCCAACCTCTTCTGAACTCAGGTTTTGTTGAAGCCATACAGTTGCTCCGGGTTCGTCACGAGAATCTTGTAACGAGCATTCTCGTCGGGCACCTGGACAGCCAACAGATCCAACATTCTTGCATCATCCGGCCAGGGTCTGCGTTCAGAAAAAATACTCGGATGCGGCCAGTCGCTTCCCCACAGCATACGTTCGGGCGCGACTTCAGCAAATGCCTTGCCTACCTTGACCGTATCCGCGTAATCAGGCCCGTCGGCTTTCGTATCCTGATACAGCCCCGACAGCTTGACCCATCCCTTGCCTTTTTCGATCAGTCCGCAGATGACCTTGAAGGCGGGATGGTCGACGCCTTCAGGCTGGGGAATATGCCCGCGGTGGTCGAACACGAGCTGATTGGGTAGTTGATGCAGGAGGGATTCCATCTCCGCGGTATCGTTGGCGTTCATCCAGAACTGGATATGCCAGCCGAAGGCATGTACGCGCTGCGCCAATGTCAAGATCGTGTCATGGTTTTTTGAAGCGCCTCTGCTGATGTTGAAACGAATGCCCCGAACTCCCTTATCATTCATCGCGCTCAGTTCGCTGTCGCTGATGGACGGGTCGATGACGACCACGGCTCTTGCGTTGGCCCCCATTTGATCGAGAGCATCAAGCGTACATGCGTTGTCGAAACCGTAGGCCGACGGCTGAACGATAACGTTCCGGGAGAGTCCCAACCTCTTTTGCAGCAACCTGTAAGCATCGACGCCGGCCGGCGGCTGATTGCGCACGTCTTCCGGGACGTAAGGAAAGCGAATCGGATCGTAAATATGGTGATGGCAATCACAGGCGTTTTCCGGCACCTTGATTGTCGGATACTGCCTGCCGTCTGAATAGGGAACCTGAATTCCCTGCGATGATTTCCGGTCCTGTGCGGAGGCCAAGTTCGCCAGATGCCCGCTCAAAACCACGGCCCCGGCGCCTTTCAGCAGTGTTCTGCGACTGAACCCATGTCTTTCCTTTGTACCGAACATGTATCTCTCCTTTGAAAATGTACCGGACATATATCTTTCCTTGTAAAGTACCTGCCTGCATAGATTACGCCGCGCTCACCTCTTGAGCGACGTATTCCCCGAAGGCTTTGCAACCCGCCGGGCCGCCGAGATCGGCGGTGCGGCATCCGGGGTGTTCCAACACCCGGTCCACGGCGCCCTCGATGGCTTTGGCGGCCGCGCACAGCGCCGGTTTGCCGTGATGTTCGCCCATCCACTGCAGAAGCATCGCCGCCGAAAGAATCATCGACGTCGGGTTGGCGCGGTCGAGCCCCGCCAGCGCCGGCGCGGAGCCGTGCTGAGCCTGGGCGCAGCAGTGGGTATCGCTGGCCATCATCGAACCGGCGAGCCCCAGGCTGCCGGACATTTCGCTGGCCAGATCACTCAGGATGTCGCCGTAGAAATTGGTCGCCACCATCACGTCGAAGCGTTCGGGGGTGCGGATGAGATGCGCGGTGGACGCATCAACCAGGAGGTCGTCCAGCTCGACTTCGGGAAACTCCTTCCCCACATCGCGCACGCATTCAAGGAACAGGCCGTCGGTCATGTGGAAACTGTTGGCCTTGTGTATCGCCGTCACCTTTTTACGGCGCGTCATCGCCCATTCAAACGCGCGGCGGGCGATCCTTTCGCTGCACCGGCGCGTGATCTTGCGCAGTGAAATCGCCATGTCCGGGCTCGGCATCAGCTCGGCCCAGCCCCGTGTCATGTTACGGTCAGGGTAGAACCCCTCGGTGGCCTCGCGCATGATGACCAAATCCATCGTCCGCCCTTCCTTCATCTGAGTCGGGATGAACGGGCGCGAACGCGCCGGGCGCACGTTGGCGTAGAGATCGAGACCGACGCGGAAAGCGGCCGAAACGTTGCGTCCGCCTTCCTCGGGCTTCGGGTAATCGGCGTGCGACTGGGTGCCGAGAATGATGCCGTCGTAGGTTTTGGCTTTTTCCAGTACCTCGTCGCGCAGTGTCGTCCCGTATTTTTCCAAGCTGGCGAAGCCGACCTCGTCGTAATCGAATTCAAGACCCAGCGCGAAACGCTCGCCGGCAGCCTGAACCACGCGCACGGCTTCCGCCACGATTTCCGGTCCGATACCGTCGCCCGGCAGAACGATGATTTTCATGATTGCTCCCCATCCATGTCAGCGATTGAGAACGGCCAATGGATTCGCACCGTCGGACGGATTCTCTTTGTTGAGGTTCATCAGTGTCCGGACCCCTCTGTTGATCCCGATACTGATCGCTACGGAAATTGCCTATTATTTGAATTTTGTGTGATACATTGAGACGATATCCCACCATGATTTCGCCTATATTGCATCTTGCAATTACAAAATGCAATAGGTTATGCACATTTTTTTAATTTTTTTTGCCTCCCGGGAAACGACATCCAGGCGGCATCGTCTCCGGCCGACATCGGGGTAACCGGCGCAATGGAAAGGAAATCCGGGATGAAAACGCTTATCGGCGTGTCCGGGGAAAGCAGCCGGAGGCGCCTGTCGGGAGGCTGCGCCGCCGAATTCCGGCGGGGACACGGAGCCTCCGCTTACCGGTTCATCGAAACGGGAACAGCCCCGGCGCCGGGTATTGGATAACGGAAACGCCGGGCAGGCAAGGACGACCGGATGACCCGATGCCCGCGTGTTCAGGCCGCGTGTTCAGGCACTCCGGCAAGGAACTCGCGCTTCGTCTCCAGCGCTCCCTTGAGGTGGTTGCGCATCAGTTCCGCCGCGGCGACGTTATCGTCATGCTCCAGCAAATCGGCGATTTCCAGATGCTCGCTGCACTGTTTGAGCAAACGGTCGCGATTGAGTCGATGGCTGCGGAAATCCAGCAACAGACGTATGCGATCGATTTTCTTCAGCGCGTCCACAAAGAACGGGTTATTGGAAAACCCCGCCAACGTTTGATGAAAATGTGAGTTGACGAAGAAAATTTTGGAGGGCGACAGTTTGTGCAAGCCGCCTTTCAACAGAAACACCTGTCGCTCCGACAACTCCCGCAGCACCTTTTTGTCGGCTTGGAATGTCGGTTCGAGCAGAGCGGCCGGCTCGATCGCCATGCGGAACCGGTAGCCTTTCTCATAAGCCTGCTGCGATACCATCACCGACAGGAAACGCCAGCCGTGCCCCGGCAGACGCTCGACCCACAGATCCTCGGCGGCGCGCTGCAACACCCTGAACAACTGACCACGCGCCACCGAATAATGGCGCATCAGATCGTTCTCACTGATGCGCTCCTCGATGCGACCGGCCAGCCAGTCTTCCGCCAGACGGTAGTACAACGGATCATCCATCAGCGACGAGGCTTCGAGGCTCGCCTCCTCGCGATCAAGGAGCTCGCCGCCATCGACGGCCAAAAAAAACCCACGGTTTTTCTCACACCGGATAATGCCCTCCCCGGCCAGCTGGATCAATGCCGTACGTACCGGATTTCGGGACACATAAAACAAATCGGCGAGCGCCTGTGCGCCGAGGTGCGTGCCGGCGGGCAAGCGGTTGACCCGGACGTATTCGATGATTTTTCCGGCAACGTATGCGGGCAGTGTTCCAGCCATGGCACTATGAGGAAAAAGAATGGGAAAAAACAATATAGGAGATTTTCGCGGCATCGTCAAGCGGGCAAAAGTCGAACGGCTTGACATCCGCATACTGGTTTCCTGAATACTATACAGTTATTTTCCATCGTCGACCATTCAACATTTATTACTTTCACCCTGCAATAATGTACAAGATGAGCGAAGTATAGCCTGATACGACTACGCCCGCACAGGCGTCAGCGTCACGATACTCCCGGAGGGCGCGCCGGATGAACAGAAACCAGCATTCAGCCGGTTTTCCTGCAAAACCGGTCCGGCGGGAAGCGCTTATCGCGGGGCATACATGGTGCGGATAGAGTTCAGATACGTCCACGCCTTGCGCATGTTGCCCAGGGCATCTTCCGGCTGGGCGATTTCCACGGAAAGAAAACCGTCATAATTTGTTGCCTTGAGCGCCTTGACAAACGAAACAAAATCCAACCCGTTTGTCCCCGGGGCGGCGCGTTTTCGGTCAGCGACATGGATGTGGGCAATATGGCCTGCGGCTTCGATAACGCCGCTGGTCACCGAACCGTCTTCAATGTCCATATGGCAGGTATCCAACAGCAGCCCGAGGCTGCCCGCGCCGATCTGCTCCACCCACATGACTCCGTCACGGGTGGAATTGATGTTGTTCAAAGTCCCCCTTTCCTGGGGTTCCAGGGCAATCATCACACCCTTTTTTTCGGCGTATTCACAAATCTCCAGAAAACTTTCCCGCATGAACCGCCAACCGGAAGAGCGATCGGCCGGCGGCAGATTTCCGCGCAGTTTCCCGACGTTGACCGGAACGCGCCCGTAGCGGACGGCAAAATCCACCAGCTCCTTGGTTCTGTCGATGGCCTCCCGGCGTTTTTCCTCCGGAATTGCACTCAGAGTCAGATGATCCTGCGCCACCAGCGGACCACTTCCGATGCAGCAGACCTCCAGGCCCGTCCGCTCCAGCTGCCGGTCAAGGGCGGCGCAGTCAAGGGATTTCTGGTCGCGCACGAACAATTCGACACCGTCATAGCCGATTTCCGCAATGTCCCGGAGAGTTCCCTCCAAGCCGTTGCCGCGGTAAGCGGCCACTTTGATGTTTGAGTCCGGCAACAGCACACAGGATGCAATCTTCATGGTTGGTTTCCCCTTTTTTGCTTCTTTCGGCCGTACAACAATCTGCCGCGAATGAACCCAAGCTACACCGCGGTGGTTTCAACCGCGCTGCGGACGGCGGCGATATTGGCGGCGTAAGCGTCTTCGCCGCCGCGGAACACCGCCGAGCCCGCCACCAGCACATTGGCGCCCGCTTCCCATACCTTCGGCGCGGTGGCGGCGGTGATGCCGCCGTCCACTTCGATATCCACGTTCCGCCCTTCCGTCCATGAGCGGATGAGGCGGATTTTGTCCAGCACCGCCGGAATGAACGCCTGCCCGCCGAAACCGGGGTTGACCGTCATGCACAGAATGAGATCGACATCCCCCAGCAACGGCTCGACGGCCGCCGCCGGTGTGCCCGGGTTGAGGGCGAGCCCCGCCCTGCAGCCCAGTTCGCGGATGGTTTGCAGCGAGCGGTGCACATGGGCGCCGGCCTCGGCGTGGACGGTGACGATATCCGCCCCCGCCCCGGCAAAGGCCTCGAGATAGGCATCGACCGGGGCAATCATCAGGTGGACGTCGAACACCTTGTCGCTGTGGCGGCGCAAAGCCTTGACGACAGCGGGGCCGATGGTGATGTTCGGCACGAAATGCCCGTCCATCACATCGATGTGAATCCAGTCGGCGCCGGCGCGGTCCACGGCCCGCACCTCTTCGCCCAAGCGGGCAAAATCGGAGGCGAGAAGACTTGGGGCGATAATGAGCGGCCTGGTCATCGGTTCATCCGTTCAACAATTCCAGCAGCGGGTGCAGGCTGTCGGGCACGCGCAGACGCACGGCGCTCTTGTCCAGCCAGACATCGCCGCCCATTTCGGTGACAACGCCCTTTTTGCGCAGACTGTCATAAAGGTCGCCGCCCGCCGGGTCAATGAGCGCCGAAATCGGCACACGATTGTCGGTGACGTGGTGCTTCAGCCGTTTCAACCCGGCAAGCATACCGCCTTTGATGGCGGCAATTTCCCGGCGGCTGCGCGGCAGGAATTCCTCGTCCTCGAGGGCGATTTCCGCCAGCAGCGCCGCCTGCTGCGTCACCGCGAAGGGCGAACTGACCTTCTCGCAATAGTTGATGACCCCGGCGTCGGCGATGATATAGCCGATGCGCAGGCCCGCCATGCCGTAACCCTTGGAAAAGGTGCGCGCGACGATGAGGTTGGGATATTCCGGTTTCAGGCTGACGGCGGATTCCTCTTTGGTGATGAAGTCCGCGTAGGCTTCGTCGATGAGCACCGCCGTGCCGAAACCGGCGGCGCGCTTGAGAATCGCCTCCAGCTGCTCCAGCGGGATGACCTGCCCGGTGGGGTTGTTGGGGTTGTCGATATAGGCCAGGGACTGTTCGCCGGTGAGCGCCGCCATAAAGGCGTCGGCATCGAAGGCGCAGCCGGGCTTTTGCCGCATGTCGACGGTTTGATAGACGCCGCCGAGGCTTTCAACGGCGGCGGCGAAATCGGCGAATTGCGGCAGATAGCCCAGAACCCTGGTGCCTTCGCCGACAAAGGCGCGGCACACCACCTCCAACGCTTCCATGGAGCCGCCGTACACCCGGGTTTCGTCCGGCGTCACCCTGGCCTGGTGCTGCCAGAACCGGCAGATCGCCTCCAGCGTCGACGTGAAGGGGTGGGGCGGATAGGACCAGAACGGAAAGGGCATCTCCCTGGCCGCGAGCTTCACGGTTTCCGGGCAGCCGAAGGGGTTCACCCCGAGGGAGCAATCCAGGAGTATCCTGTAGTCCGCGTAGATATCCGGCTTGACGTAGCTGAGCTTGTCATAACCGATGAGGCAGGGTTTGAAGCGCAGGGGTTTGTTGCCGTTGGTCGTCATGGTTCGTTCTCCGGGCATCGTTGTCGGCGGAGCTTATAACAAAACCGGGGCGGTTCCCGCAATGCCGTTTGCGTGTTCACGCACAAACGGCACGGGAACTCCCCGGTGTTTCAGTTCGTTTCTTCAGCCGTAGCGTCAGCCTTTTTTGTTGACCAGACCGTAAATCTGGCGCGCGGCAATGCACAGGAAGAAGAAAATGCCGACATATCCCATCTTGGGATAGATGAAGCCGACGAGCCACCAGAAATCGGACAGGCTGACGACATAGGCGATCAGTGTCAGAGCGATGGCCACCACCGCGTAGCCGATGGTTCCCTCCTTTGTGAGTTTTTCAGGCAGGAGGAAGCCGAGGCCTTTGGACACCTGGTCCGTCGCCACCCACAACATGGGCGCGGCGGTGGAATAGATTTCGCCGACGAGAACCACGGCAAAAATTGTCCTCAGAACGCCGGTCAATTTGTCGGCCAGGATGAGGTTGGGAACGTCGGCCGTGCCGACTTCGCCGGCATAGGCGAGATGGGCGGCCACCAGCAGAACGCCGGCCAGCATCAACGCGACGCCGCCGGCGATGGAGCCGAAAAACGCCTCATTGCGGGTTTTGGCGTTGGCGCCCATGGCGGCCATGAACGGCACCGAACCGGTGACGTTATACGCCACATAGAGGATGCCGGCGAACCACCAGAGACTGATGGGCAGGCCATCGGCCCGGTTCATGCCGACTTGCGCCACTGCGGCATCGGCCTTGGCCAGACCGGAGGAATCCTGCAACAGCACGCCCACGGCGATGAAGATGGTGAGAAAGATGGTCAAGGGCCCGAGGGTGCCGATGATATCGATGATGCGCCGCAGGCCGAACAGCACGCTGATGAGCGATACCGCCGCCATGAAGACGCAGCCCCATTTGAAGGGAATGCCGAACAATTCGGTGTCTCCCAGGCCGTAATACTGGTCAACCGTGGCGCCGGCGCCCGAGAACATGATGCAGACCACCAGGAACAGGAAGAACGGGATGAACCATTCAAACACCGTGCTGATCACCTTGCCGACCCAATAGAGCGGAGTGCCCGGCTCATTGGAAAAGATGAACCAGTGGTCGAAGGGATGGGCGCTCTCGACAGGGTCGTTTTTGGCGTCGAAGCCGCGGCACATGATGGCGACTCCGGTCCACACAAACAGCGCCATGCTGATGAAGGCGCCGTAAATTCCGTTGATGCCGAAGGCGGAGAAGAACTGCATGATCTCCTGGCCGGTTGCGAACCCGGACCCGATGATGAAGGCAACGAAGGCCCCGCCGAATTTTATGACGTTAATTATACTGGTTTTTTCATTCATACCCGTTGACTCCCTCCGCCCTGACGCCGCCGCCCGGGGGGTGCTGAAAACTCTTCAAAATCAATAACTCAAGATGCCGCGCCCCGGGAAATGCTTATATTTCAGGCGTGGCCGCCGGCTCTGCCGAAACCGGCGGCGCGCAACCTATCACCATCGTTGTGGCAAAACAATCATAGAGTTCTCGTAAAAAAGACCAAAGCGACCGGTTAAAACCACTTTTCACAACCGTTATGGGCAAAAACCGGCGGAAAACGCCGGCGGTGCGAGGCGGTTCTTCACCGAATCCCCGGCGGGTGCGGCAGCAACGCACCACCGCGGCGATTTCTTGCAAAAACGACGTCATTCGCTGTTGTGCGAGCAGGATGATTTCATTATTCAGGACAATGTTTCTTGCCTGATTTCAGCCGTCGTTCCATCCCGAGGAGCAACCCGGAAATGATTAATCCTTTGATGCTCTTGAGAATTTTCTTCGTGCTCGGCATCTCCCTCGCCGTCTGCGCCCCCGGATTTGCCGATGTGGAGAGCGGACTGGCGGCGCTTCAGGACGGCGACTCCGCCACCGCCGAAAAGGAACTGCGGCCGCCGGCGGAACAGGGAGACAGTCAGGCCCAGTATTATCTGGGCGCCGTGCTGATCATCCGGGTTGTGGAAAACGCGCCCGACGGCGACGGCGCGCAAACCCCGGAAGGCAAGGAAGCGATTTCGTGGCTGGAAAAATCGGCCAACCAGGGTGAGGAGGAAGCCCAGCTCATGCTCAGCGACATCTATTTCGGCGAGCTGGAAGGGATGGGCGGCGCGGTCGATACCGCCAAGGGAATGGACTGGATGCTCAAAGCCGCCGAAAGCGGCAGCGCCACGGGGCAGTATTATGCCGGTTCCCGCTATTACGAAGGCGCCGAGGGCATGGAACCCGATTGCGCCAAAGCGCTGGACTGGCTGGAAAAGGCCGCGGCGCAGGAGGCCGTCGGCGCCGAAATGAAACTGTGGGAGTATTTCAGCGAAGGGCACTGCGGCGCTCCGGATTATCCCAAGGGCATTGAATGGTTGACCAGGGCGGCCGACCGGGAAGACTCGGCCGCGCAGTATATGCTCGGGGAAATCTATCTGCTGGGGATCGGCGTGCCGATTGACGACGCCAAGGGCTTCGCGTGGATGCGCAAGGCGCGGGACCTGGGCAGCGCCGAAGCCGAGGATATTCTCGCGCTTTACGGCAAAGAGTGATTTGATTGGCCGCCGGCGGAATTTTCATGCGTTTGCCGCCCTGTTGAAGTATATGGTGACGACGCCCGTATTTTGGCCGCGCGATTCGCGCCGGCTTGCAACTGTCAGGAAATGTCTCATGTCCCCGCACCGATTGTCGTTCCGTCCGTTTAGTCCCGCAGGCGCATTCCCGTTGAAGGCGGCGGCGGCGGGCGCGCTTTTCAGCGTCCTTCTGGCGTTTCCCGGTTACGCCGATACGAAAAAGGGCGTTGACGCCCTGGAACAGCACGACTACGCGACCGCTTTCAAGGAATTCTCCGCTCCCGCCGAACAGGGCGACGGCGAGGCGCAGTATTATCTGGGCCTGCTCTACCTCTACGGCGCCGGGGTGCAGCGCAACCCCGAAACCGCGCGCGGCTGGCTGCAGAAATCCGCCGACCAGGGCAACACCAACGGCATGGTCGGGCTCGCCGGATATCTCAACGAGGTCCACCCGCAGCATCGCGACCCGAAGGCGCTGGAGCTCTACAACAAGGCGGCCGAAAAAGGCAACTCCCATGCCGCCGGCGCTCTGGCCTGGGCCTATCTGAGAGGAGAAGGGGTCGACAAGGATTGCGACAAGGGCAAAGACTGGATGCTCAAGGCGGCCGGCGGCGAAACCGCGAGGGATTATTTGATGCTGGCCTCCTATTACCGGTTTGACGGCTGCCCGGATCACGACCCGGAAAAGGCCATCGGGTACATGGAGAAAGCCGCCGGAACCGGCAGTGTCCAAGCCCAGTTTCAGGTGGGAAACGCGTTTCTCCTCGGGCTCGACACACCGATTGACACCGCCCGCGCCGCGTTCTGGCTGAACAAGGCGGCCGCCGCCGGTCACGGGCAGGCCCGCGAACTCGTGACGCTGTTCGGGTTGACGCCGGAAGCGGCGGCCTCCCCCGCCCCGTAACGGCCCGACGGACGCTCCCATGGCGTGGACGGAGCTGGAAGCTCTCAAGAATACCGTGCTTGGAGTGGTTGCGGCGCACCACGCGGCGGCGCCGCTTGTCATCGGCGTGCTGGCGTTTCTCGAATCCCTGGTGGTGGTGTCGCTGTTTGTCCCGGCAACAACCATCCTGTTCGGCGTCGGCTTTCTCATCGCCAATGACACGCTGATGTTCTGGCCCGTCTATTTCGGCGCGGCGGCCGGTGCCTATCTTGGCGATACCGTATCCTATCTCCTGGGGTTCCGCTTCAAAAGAGGCATTTTCCGCGTCTGGCCGCTCTACCGGTTTCCGGCGATGATCTTCAAGGGCCGCACGTTCTTCCGGCGCTGGGGCCTGGCCAGCGTGTTCATCGGCCGGTTCTTCGGGCCCATCCGCGCGGTGATTCCGTTGATCGCCGGGGTGTTTCAGATGCCGTGGCCGGTGTTTCAAATCTCCAACATCAGCTCGGCGCTGCTGTGGGCGCTGGCGCTACTGGCGCCGGGCATGGGCCTCGGCTGGTTTCTGGGAGACTGAACCCTCCGACTCAAAAACAATCCTTGCCAGCGCCGCCCGCTTGGTTTATGAGAGGCACAGTTACATCAACCGGGAGACGAGCCTTGACCACAGTCGGCTCACAGTACGCACCCATCGGCTTCGCTGCGGCGAAGGCGGCGGCGCGCGCCCTTCCCTCCCCGACCCTCCTTCCCAGCCTCCTCCTTACCAGCCCCTGAGGGTCGGCAGAAGCGGTTTTGAGCTTCGCATCTTCAGGGGGACATTTCAAGGAACACCGGGCGTACCGCGCCCGACAACGGCGTTTTACTATTCCAAATCAAGGCTTTTTTCCATGACACACCATTCTGACAACAATCGCATTATCATCTTCGACACCACCCTGCGCGACGGCGAACAGTGCCCCGGCGCCACCATGACGCTGGAGGAAAAGCTCCAGGTTGCGGAAATGCTGGATTCCATGGGGGTGGATGTGATCGAGGCCGGGTTCCCCATCGCTTCCAACGGAGACTTCGAGGCGGTGGAGGAAATCGCCCGCCGGGTGAAACGCGCCACGGTGGCGGGCCTCGCCCGGGCCGGAGACAAAGACATCGACCGCGCCGGCGAAGCGGTGCGCCACGCCGCCCATCCGCGCATTCACACCTTCATCTCGACCTCGCCGCTGCACATGAAACACAAGCTGCAGATGGACCCGGAGCGCGTCGTCGAGATGGTGTCCCAATCGGTGGCGCGGGCCCGCAATCTGGTTCCCGACGTCGAGTGGTCCTCGGAAGACGGTACCCGCACGGAAATCGATTTTCTCTGCCGCTGCGTCGAGCTGGCCATCAAATCCGGCGCCGCCACCATCAATATTCCCGATACCGTCGGCTACACCACGCCGGAGGAGTATGAACGCCTGATCCGCACCGTCATCGAGCGGGTGCCCAATTCCGACAAGGCGATTTTCTCGGTACACTGCCACAACGACCTCGGCATGGCGGTGGCCAATACGCTGGCGGGGATTCGCGGCGGCGCCCGACAGGTGGAGTGCACCATCAACGGCATCGGCGAACGGGCCGGCAACGCCGCGCTGGAGGAAATCGTCATGGCGCTGAAAACCCGCCACGATGTGCTGCCCTTCGAGACCGGCATCGACACCAGGATGCTGACCCGCGCATCGAAAATCGTCGCCGCCGCCACCTCCTTCCCGGTGCAGTACAACAAAGCCATCGTCGGGCGCAACGCCTTCGCCCATGAAAGCGGCATCCATCAGGACGGCATGATCAAGAACGCCCAGACCTATGAAATCATGACGCCCGAATCCGTCGGCGTCACCAAGACCTCGCTGGTGATGGGCAAGCATTCCGGCCGCAACGCCTTCCGCGCCAAGCTGGAGGAGCTGGGCTACACCCTCTCGCAAAACCAGCTGGAAGACGCGTTCAACCGCTTCAAGGACCTCGCCGACCGCAAGAAGGACATCCACGACGAAGACATCGAGGCGCTGGTGGACGAAAACATCGCCACCGCCTTCGACCGCATCAAGCTGGTGTCTCTCTCCATCGTCGCCGGAACCCGCGGCCCGCAGCGCGCCACGATGAAGCTCGACGACAACGGCCATATCTTCTGCGACGAAGTGGAGGGCAACGGGCCGATTGACGCCACCTTCAACGCCATCAAATCCCTGGTGCCGCATGAGGCCAACCTGGAACTCTACGAGGTGCGCGCCGTGACCGGCGGCACCGACGCCCTCGCCAACGTCACGGTGCGGCTCTCCAGCGGCGATACCATCGTCACCGCCCGGGGCACCGACCCGGATACGCTGGTAGCCTCGGCCAAGGCGTATCTCGGCGCGCTCAACAAGCTCATCGCCCGCGGCGCCCGCATCCACGCCACCGCGCCCGGGGAATGAGGACGCCCGCCCGACCGGCGACGGTATGCCGCGGCGGACTTCGGATTTTGGTTGAAACCCGGCAGGCCCCCGCTTTTCGGCGGGGGCTTTTTTTGCCGGTTCACAAACGACGCTCGGACCACTCCATCCCCGGAAACGCCAGGTGGTATTATCACTTACCGTTTTCGACCGCATGGGTGGAATACCAGTCAGCAGCCACGGATTTCGAACCATAGCGGACGTTTGTGGGCAGGTGTGATTCGCTGTCATCCGCCGGCCGCGGCAACGGTGCGGGATCCCACCCGATACGCGCCCTGGCCTTCCTGGTCCCAACGCTCGCAGATTCACGCAAACCGACTGAAATTACAGCTTGTTTTCGACAGAATACGGTTCAGGGGGACTTCGGACGGAACCGGAAGGAACACGGCGGAAAAGCGCATCTCGCGCCCCGGCGGTCTTGCTGACCAGTCATCGCATCGGCGCGAAATGCGGTTTCAAATCCGTCCGGTTCTATTGACAAGCGAGTCGATCTCATCTATAAATCGGCCATTGGAATTCCGGTATTCCATTCTTGTATTTATATTTCAGTCAACCCAGGCGGCGCGCTCCAAAAAAGACCGTTCGGTTGTTTAATTATGTCAGCGCAACGCTGTATTCAATTTTGTCGCTGAAGTTTTCCCGCTGGGTGCCGGCTTGGAACTCAACACTGCGACCCGTTGGTAGAGAGGAGACCAATAGAATGAAAAGACTTTTGACCGCTTTGTGTTTTGCCGCGCTGACCTGCGGCAGCGCATCGGCTTTCCCCGACAAAGACGTGAAAATCATCGTGCCTTTCGCTCCCGGCGGCGGCGTGGACGTCACGGTGCGCTTCCTGTCTGAAGTTGCGCCCAAATATATGGACGGCAAGAACCTCATCGTCGAGAACATGCCCGGCGGCGGCGCCGTGATCGGGCAGACCGCCGGCGCCAACGCCCGGCCGGACGGCTATACACTGCTGGCCTATACGTCGTCGGTGGTGTCCAACCCGATGCAGAAGCAGACATCCTTCACCTACAAGGATTTCGCGCTCGTCAACATGTACTGCTTCGACCCCGAGGTGCTGGTGGTCCCCAAGGATTCCCCGTTCAAAACCCTCAAGGATTTCATCGAGGCTTCCAAAACAGAGGAAATCTCCATGGCGACCCCGGGCCACTCCACGTCGCACCACCTGGCGGCCCAGTTGCTTGAACAGCATTTCGGCTCCAAGTTCGGCTACATCCACTCCTCCTCTTCGGCTCAGCAGCTGACGCAGCTCCTGGGCGGACACGTGCAGAGCTCGATGATGGCGCTGGGTGAAATCACCAGCTATGTCGCCGACGGCTCCATCCGGGTTCTCGGCCTGATGTCCGACGCGAATTACGCCGGGGCTGAAAACTACACCCGCTTCTCCTCCCTCGGGTTCAACACCGAATGGGGCGCGTTCCGCGGCGTGGCGGCCCCGTCCAGGACGCCCAAGGATGTGGTGAAGAGCCTTTCCGACGCCTTCGAGAAAATGGCCAATGACCCGGCGTTCAAGGAGCGCATGGACAAGGCCGGCTTCCCGATGCAGGTGTACAATGCCGAGCAGTTCAGCAAATATGTCGACGAAGTCGCGGTCATTTACGAGAAGCTGCTCAAGCCCGCCAAATAGGCGTCTCACGTTCTCCGTTCAACCGCGGGGCCGCGTTTTACCGCGGCCCTTGCGGTTGAAGGGGCCGGCGGCGGGTTTGATTGTTGATATTGTTTGAGATTATTGATTTTGCGGAGCGTTTGGCATGGTGAACTGGAAACAGGATTTTGCGCTTTCCGTTGCTTTATTGGCGCTTGCCGCCGCGTTTTACGGCGCGGGCGCGGCTTATCCGGCGGACAGTTTTTTGTTCCCGTCATTCCTCAGCCCCGTTCTCGCCGTGCTGTCGGTTCTGCTGGGCGTTTCGGCGTTGAAGCGCCGCGCTCCCGGCGCCGTGCTCGTGGATGTCCGCAAGCTCCGCGGCCCGGCTTTTCTGGTGGTGCTGACCGCGTTGTTCATTGTCATTTTGCCTTATATGGGCTTTATTCCGTCGTGTTTTCTGCTGTCGGCGACGTTCTTCCTCGGCATGAACCATCCCAACAAGGCGGTGGCTCTCGGCGTCGCGCTGGTGGCCTCCGTCGGCATCTGGGCGGTGTTTCACCTGGCGCTGGACGTGTCGCTGCCGGTGGGAAGCCTCTGGGAGACCTATTGAGCCCCGCCTGGCGCGGCGCGGCTCATTTTAAACGGATTTCAGATTATCAGGATACGTTATGGATATTATCTATTCCTCCTTCGCCACCGTGCTGACGCCTGACGTTTTCTTCGTTCTGGCTTTGGGTGTTCTGCTGGGGCTTGTGGTGGGAGCCATTCCCGGGCTGAACGACACCATCACCCTGGCGGTGCTGGTGCCGGTGACCTTCAGCATGAGCCCGCACTATGCCTTCGCCCTGCTGGTGGGGGTCTACTGCTCGGCCTGTTACGGCGGGTCCATTCCGGCAATTTTGCTGAAAATACCCGGCACGGCGTCATCGGTGGTGACGACCATGGACGGCAACGCCATGGCGCGAAAGGGGGAAGGTGGGCTGGCGCTCGGCATTTCCACCATCAGTTCGGTTTCCGGCGGCCTGTTCTCGGCGGTGGTGCTGATGTTCTTCGCGCCGGCGCTCGCCGGTTACGCGCTGCGGTTCGGCCCGCCCGAATACTGCGCCCTGGCGGTGCTGGGGCTGTCCACGGTGGCCGGAATGAGCGGCAAGAAGGTGCTCAAGAACCTCATCGTCTGCGTGCTGGGCCTGCTGATTTCCACCATCGGCATGAGCCCGCAGACGGGCTTTCCCCGCTATACCATGGGCGTGATGCTGCTCTATGAGGGGGTTCCGCTCGTGCCGATGCTGATCGGCCTGTTCGGCGTCTCGTCGGTGCTGCACATGCTGGAGCGCCTCGGTAACGAGCGGGAGCAAGGGGTGCCGGAACAGCTTCCGGTGGTCGGGAAAACCCTGCCGTCACGGGCACTGCTGATTTCCCTGGCGCCGGTCATTCTCCTCGGCAGTGTGGTCGGCACGGTCATCGGCATCATTCCCGGCGCCGGGATGATTATGGCCATCTATCTCGCCTATGACCTGACGCGCACCCGCTATCGCTCGCTTCCCTTCGGCACCGGCGTGCCCCACGGCGTGGCGGCGCCGGAGTCCGCCAACAACGCGGTGGTGTCCGGTTCGATGGTGCCGCTGCTGGCGCTGGGGGTTCCCGGAAACTCGACATCGGCGCTGTTTCTGGGCGCGCTGATGATCCAGGGGCTGCGGCCCGGCCCGGCGCTCTTCAAGGAAAACCCCGAAACGGCGTTTTTCATCATCGTCGCGTTTTTCGTCGCCAATCTCATTATGGGGCCGATGGGGCTGTGCCTCGGCCGGATGCTGGCCAAGGTCATCTTCAGGATTTCAACGCTGCTGCTCAGCGGCTGCATCGTGCTGTTGTGCTGCACCGGCGCCTTCTCCGTCGGGCTGGACCCGGTGTATATCTGGGTGGCGCTGATTTTCGGCGTCATCGGCTTCATCATGGATAAAACCGGGTTGCCCCAGGCGCCGCTGGTGCTGGCCATGGTGCTCGGCCCGATGATGGAAACCGGCTTCGAGCAATCCCTGGTTTTGTCCAAGGGCAGTTTCCTCATCTTCTTCCAGCGGCCCATCTCCTGCGCCATGCTCATCGTGTCCGCCCTGTTCTGCCTCATCCCCGTCTTCACCTGGCTCAGAGCGAAACTCAAAACGGCCTGAACCGGGCGGCGGGCGTTGCCGTGACGGGATGCGGCAGGTCCGGGGTGTTCCTTTCCAACGCGACCCTCGCGAAAAAGGGCTTGAGGCGTTTCGCTTCAAGCCCTTTTGCCCATGGCGTGAACAGGTTCAGGGGTTCACTTGCCCGTATTGAGCGTCTTGTCGGTATAGTTGCGGATTCCCTGGAACCCGGCGACGATACAGTCAAAATCCGTTCCCTGCATCACGAAGCTCAACCGGTCGGCGAAGCGATCGAGCAGGGCGGCGCCGGAGTGGATGGTGAACAGTTTGCCGTTGCGCCGGGCGGCGTCGGAAACCCTGGTGATGGCGTCCAGCAGCACCGGACTGTTCATGTCCCCCGGAACGCCCAGCGCAATCGACAGATCGAAGGGGCCGATCAGCAACGTATCGAGCCCCTCGATGGCGGCGATTTCCTCGATGTGTTCAACCGCCGATTCCGTCTCGATCTGAGCGATGGCCATGACGTTGTTGTTGGCATCGGCCATGACATCCGCCGCCTTGCCTTTCCTGTAATCCGTATGGGGACCGACGGTCGCGAACCCGCGGTTGCCGACGGGCCTGTACTTGGCATACTGTATGAATTCGCGGACCTGCTCCGGGGTTTGGATAAACGGCACCATAATGCCTTCAACGCCGCTGTCGAGCATCCGGGAGATGTAATCCTTCGACAAATTCGGCACCCTGGCGAACACCGATATGCCCAGCGCCCGGCAGGTGATGGCAGCGTCACGGATGCTTTCCATGCCGTATGCCGCGTGCTCGCAGTCAAACATGACAAAATCCAGTCCGCCTTCCCTCGCCAGGTACCCCAGCACGGGGCCGTTGGTCACCCGCAGCATAACGCCGGCGACCTTTTCTCCGTTTCCGATTTTCTCACGTATGCTCATAACCGTTTTCCTTTTCTGGATCGGGGCTCTCCGGCCGCCGACACGTGTTTCGTCCGCCGTTTTTTGTTCCGCTACCGGGGCAGCAGCGCAACCGGTCTGATGGGAGAACCCGAACCGTTCCGTATTTTCAGCGGCAGCGCCAGAAAAGCGAAGGGACCGGGCATCAGCTTGGAAAGATTTGCCAGGTTCTCCATAATCGATATACCCGCCGTCATCAAGACATGATGTGCGACAAGGTCATTGGTCGGCGTGTTGGCGTCGATATCGGTCGCGTCGGTCCCTACGGTCTTCACGCCGCGGTCCCGAAGGTACTCGGCTGCGGGAACACTCAACCCCCGCCAGTTCTCGACAAACTGTTTGTGATTGGGCCGCAGCCCCCAGAGCTTGTCCTGACCGGTGTAGATGCAGACAATGTCTCCCTTTTTTATGGGGATATTCTTCCCTTCCCACTCTTTGATCAATTCCGCCGGAACCTTGGCGCACGGTTCGAGATGAGAGACATCGATGACCAGCGCGCGTCCCATCCAGGTGCGTAAATCCATCTGATCGATATTCAGGGCGCCGTGAACGATATGGCTCAGGGCATCGGCGTGGGTCCCCAGGTGTTCGCCCATGGAAAGAACGTTGCTGTAGGAGACGTCGCCCTTCCCCATGTCCCGGATGTTGTTCTGGTAGAAACGCGGCTGCATGATCCGCACCGGCATGTCTTCTTCGATGGTCTGGCTCAAATCGACCAGTTCAACGTTTTCGAGCAAACCGAGTATCTCTTCGGTCGTCATTGGAATTCTCCTTTGTGCGTCAGATTAACCCCATGCTTCGGGGAATGTACAGGGACATGCCGGGGACGAGAATCACCAGCAACAGAACGAAACTCATGATGCCGATGACATACAGGACGTCCGGGAACACCTCGTCGATGTTGATCTTGATGATCCGGCACGAGACGAAAAGCGACAGAGCCAGGGGCGGCGTAACCCCGCCGATGGCTATGGCCAACATGAACACCATTCCAAAATGCACCAGGTCGATATTCAGGCTTTTCATCAGCGGCACCAGAATCGGCGTCAGCAGGATTATCAGACATGTGCCGTCCATGAAGGTTCCGAGAACCAGGAGTATCCCGGAGATGAGGATCATGGACGTAATCGGGTTTTCCGTCACCGACATGACTGTCTGCGCGAAGAGTGTCGGGATGTTGTTCATCGCCAAAATCCAGCCGAACGGGGTGGACATGGAAATGATCAGCATGATGATCGCCGTGGAAATGGAGCTGCGTACACAGATGTTGATCAACACATTGAAATCGATCTCGCGATAGACAAAATACGCCAGAACAAACGCGTAAACGCTTGCGACACCCGCTGCTTCCGTTGGAGTGAACACGCCGAACACGACGCCGCCCAGCACGATCGCCGGCATCAGAAGAGGCAGAAGCGCGTCGCCGACAATGAATAACTGTTCCCCGATGGGTAAGCGTTTGTAGTTGCGGTCCATGTACCCGTGCACAATGCCCATGCCGATGGACAACAGCACGAAGCCGAGAACACACGCGAAACCCGGGATGACGCCCCCCATGAACAGCGCGCTGATGGATACCCCGCCCGAGGCGCCGTAAACCACCATACAGAAACTCGGCGGGATGATCATGCCGAGGACGCCGGAGCCTGCCACCAAAGACGCGGTAAAGCTCTTTTTATATCCCTGTTTGACCATTTCCGGCGCGATGATGCTGCCGACCGCGGCGGTCGTGGCAACGCCGGAACCGGAAATTGCACCGAAAAACCCGCAGCCGACAGCGGCCGTCGCGCCCAACCCGCCGGGAACACGCCCCAACAACAGGTTTGCGAAGCGCATCAGGCGCGGCGTGCAGCCGTAGGCCATGATTTCTCCCGAGAGAATAAACAACGGCAGAGCCAACAGCGCAAATGAATCGATCCCTTCGGTCATTCTCTGGGCCATGATGCTGAGGGTGGGAAACCCCTGCATATGAACGAAGACCATGGCGCTGATGCCGATGGCAAACGCCACGGGCGCACCGGCAATCAATCCGACGGCCAGAATGACGAGCATCACCGTGATCATGCCGCACCTCCTTCCGTCTTCTGTTCGTTGATGTCGCCGCGCAAGTCGGCCGAGTACCCGAGGAAGACGCGTATGCCCTGGACGAAGAAAATGACCCCCATCGCGGTGCAGCACAGCGGCACGGCGATATATTCGACGCCTTTGGTTATCCCGAGTCCGGGCGCGATGGCCGAGATGGAGACACGAAACACCGGTATCCCGTACCAGGCGATGAGAAAGCAGGAAACGGCGCACACAAGGGCGACGGAGCCTTCCACAATGCGTTTGGGCAAACCGGGAAGAAGTTCGACAAAATAGCTCACCCGTGTGTGGGCGGCCTGGTGGGTTGCCACCACGCACCCCAGAAAAACGATCCAGATCATGGACCACCGAGCCGCCTCTTCGGCCCAGAACAGCGACAGGGAAAACACGTAGCGTAGAACGACCTGGACAAAAATCAGAACGGTCATAAAAACAAACAAGACCGTGCAGATCCGTTCCAGTATCCACATCAGGCGCATATGCAGGGGCATGGAAACCTCCTTGAAAACTCAGTTTTCCGGAATATGCCGGGACCATCGGCGCGGGCTTTGAGCAAACGCTCAAAGCCCGATATTCCTTGGATTAAAACCCGCACCGATATCGGCGCGCAGCACTCAGAACGGGCGCCAAACCCGCACATTTTGCCTTATTGGGGAACCAGGTCCACCATGTCGGACCCGAACTTCTTGATATACGCGTCCCAGATGGGTTTTGCGGCGGCCCGGAACGGAGCGAGGTCCACTTCGTTGATTTCCACGGTTCCACGTTTGCGGAAATCGTCAAGAACCGCAGCGTCGAGTTCTCCCATCAGTTTCCGGCAGAGCTCCTGAGCGTTTTTGCCTGCTGCCATAATGATTTCCTGGTGTTCAGGGGAAAGAGACGCCCAAGCCTGATCCTGGAAAACCAGAACACCGGTAGAGTGGGTGTGATTGGTCAGTGACAGATACTTTGTCACCTCGTCAAAATGATTGCTTTGAATGACGATCAGCGGGCTTTCCATACCGTCCACGGTCCCCTGCTGCAG
>JAISTL010000341.1 GCA_031272615.1 Methylobacteriaceae bacterium
GCTGGCGGAGAAATACCCGGTGCTCAACAAGGCCAACACCGCGGTGCACCTCGGGACGCTGGGCACCGGCAATCACTTTTTGGAGATTTCGGTGGACGAGGACGGGCGGGTGTGGGTGATGCTGCATTCGGGTTCCCGCGGTATCGGTTCCGCCATCGGCAGCCTGTTCATGGCCGAGGCCCGTCTCGAGGTGAAAAAATACTTCATCACTCTGCCGGATGACGACCTCGCCTATCTGCCGGAAGGGACCGAGCTTTTCGCCGATTACATCAGCGGCGTGCAGTGGGCGCAGCGCTTTGCCAAAGCCAGCCGCGCCGCCATGCTGACCAGCGCGCTCGCCACGCTGGCGAAGGCGACGGGCAAGGCGACGGAGCCGCTGCAGGTTGTGGATTGCCACCACAACTATGTGGAGATGGAAAACCACATGGGCAAGAACGTCTATGTCACCCGCAAGGGCGCCACCCGGGCGCGCAAGGGGGAATTCGGCATCATTCCGGGGTCGATGGGGGCGAAATCCTTCATTGTCCGCGGCAAGGGCGACGCGGAAAGCTTCACTTCGTGCTCCCACGGCGCCGGACGGGCGATGTCGCGCTCCGAGGCGAAACGCCGCTTCTCGGTGGACGACCACATCCGCGATACCGCCGGTGTGGAATGCCGAAAAGACGCCGATGTCATCGACGAAACGCCCGGGGCCTACAAGAATATCGACGCGGTGATGGCGGCGCAGGCCGATCTGGTGGAGGTGGTGCACACCCTGAAGCAGGTGGTGTGCGTCAAGGGGTGACGACAACGCGCTCAGAAAAAGGAACGACAAAAAATGACAGCGATTGCACTGACCATTGCCGGTTCGGATTCCGGCGGCGGCGCCGGCATTCAGGCGGATCTCAAGACGTTTTCGGCGCTCAGGGTTTACGGCGCCAGCGTCATCGCCGCCCTGACGGCGCAAAACACCCTCGGCGTGCAGGGGGTTTACGGCATTCCGCCGGAATTCGTCGCGGCGCAGATCGATTCCGTGTTTGCCGATATTCCGGTCAACGCCGTCAAAATCGGGATGCTGGCCAGCGTTGACGTCATCGAAACGGTGACGGAGCGCCTGGATTTCTGGAAAGCCGGGCCGGTGGTGCTGGACCCGGTGATGGTGGCGACCTCCGGTGACCGGCTGGTGAGCGAGGAGGCGATCCTCGCCCTGAAAACCACCCTCGTCAAACGCGCCGCCATCATTACGCCCAATCTGCCCGAGGCGGCGGTGCTGCTCGGTGAGGCGCCGGCGGCGGACGAAAAGGGGATGATCGCCCAGGCGGAGGCGCTGCTGCAACTCGGGCCGAAGGCGGTGATTGTCAAGGGCGGGCACGGGCACGCCGCCGAGAGCGTGGATTATTTTGTCACGGCCGACGGAGTTGAACGCCTGGCGGCGCCCCGTATTGCCACGAAAAACAGCCACGGCACCGGTTGCACGCTCTCCTCCGCCATTGCCGCCGGGCTGGCCAAGGGTGAGGCGCTTCCCGAGGCGGTGCGCGCGGCGAAGGCCTATATCACGGAAGCTATCAGGCAATCCGAACGGCTTCACATCGGCTCCGGAAACGGACCGGTGCATCATTTTCATCGCTACTGGTGAGAATATACAGTGGTTTGCCAATCTTTTTTATGGAATTTCCGGCCGTTGTGACATAGATGGTGACAGGGAGAGTTGTTCGGTATAACATACAGAGCCGCCGGGGTTCCGTTTTTGGGCGACTCGCCTTGAAAGGTTGAAAACACATGGCCATCAACGAGAAGGAGCGTCATCGGGGTTTGGATCTCGGCGCGCAGGCATTGTCGGGGCAGCTGGGCAAGACCATCCAGCGGCTGCGCAAGGCCTATAATCTTTCGCTGTCGGAACTGGCGGAGCAATCCGGCGTCGCCAAATCCATCATCTCGCAGATTGAACGCAACGAAACCAATCCGACTCTCGCCACCATCTGGCGCCTGTCGCAGGCGCTGGACGTCTCCATTGACCGGGTGCTTGCCACCTCCGACGATGAGCCGTTCCTGGAGAAATCGAGCCGCGCCGATACGCCGATTCTGGTTTCCGACGACGGCAAGATGCGGCTCGGCATCATCGGCTGGATCAAGACGGTGGAATGGCTGCAGTGGTACGATGTGCAGGGTGAGCCCGGCGGCAAGCTGGATTCGGACCCTCACCAGCGCGGTTCGGTGGAATGCCTGTCGGTGCTGGAAGGTGAATTCGAGGTGACCATCGCGGGCATGTCGCAGCGGGCCAAGGCCGGCGAATCCCTGCGTTACCGCTGTGATCGCCCGCATGTCGTCAGCTGTGTCGGGGAAGGCCCCGGGCGCGCCATCATGGTCGATATCCTCAAGGCCGCGGTAATGGATTGATCGACCCCGCCCGCCTGCCGCAAGTCAGTGCCGGTCCGCCGTCAACCGCCGCCGCTCAGGCCCCGGCGGTGACTTTGCCGTAGATGTAAAAAAAACAGAACATGGCAAAAACGACCTGAAGAACACGTTGAACAGTGTTGTTGGGAATGGCATAGTGCACGAAAATGAAGGCCACGGCCATGACGATGAACAGGTCTTCCGACATGGATGTGACGGTTGAAACGGCGGACATGGCCTGGATCGCTTTCTCTTCGGGTGGGGCGCGGCGTATCATACGATGTCCGGCGTAAAGTGCAAGGCGGGAAGGGGAATTGAACATGGGTTCGGATAAAATCACGTTTATGGATACCCTGAGGGCGATTTTCAACCAGGGGCAATATCCGGACGACAACCCGGCGCCGGCGGCGGAAACGGCGGCCGAGCCGGTTTTTGCCGCGCCGGACATCGACGAAACTCCGGATTTTCCGGTACCGTTCGGCTACAATATCTGCTGGAGCGCGGTGAAATCGTCAAACCCGGAGGATGTGGCGAAGGCATTCGGTCTCACCGATGTCAGGCCCGCCAACTGGGCGTCCGGCATCGAAACGGCTTACGGTTCCGCCGCCGCCCGTGCCTCGGGAACGAACCTGGTGTTCGTCACGCCGCCGATGCACGGCTGGGTCTTGGTGGCCGGGCAGGACCTGGTTTTGCCCGAGAGTGACGATCGCCTGCCGTTGACGCGGATGATGGAGATTTGGCAGCCGATCGTCGAGGCGTTTCCGGATGTCCAGCTGTTCGCATCGCATCGCGGGTCTGACTGTTATTCATGGAGCCGGGCGGTGAACGGCGAGTGGGCGCGGGTGTTCGCGTATGTTGACGGCGGCGTGGTCAATTTCGGCGCCCAGACACCGGACGAAGCGCGCCTCAACCTGCTGGATCTCTCCGGTATGGACAACCGGGCAGCGGCCGAGGCCCTCGGAAACCATCAAGATACGGCGGAGTCACTGCCTGAAGGTGAGCGCAAGGCGCTCATCAACGAGGATACTCCGCCCGCCGTTGCCAACCTGTGGAGTGTCGACCCGCGGTTGTTCGACGATGTGGATGAAGCGGAAACGCCTTCGCTGGGCCTCGTCGGGAAACTGCCGAAGGAATTGACCAGCCGGTGACCGGCGGGCGCTGGTTTCCATCAACCTCCGGTTCCGCCCGCCAAAAAATTCCGCGCGCCCAACTCGAATCTGCGCTATAAGAGCGGCCGTTTCGGCGATTCACCGGGAGACCGGTCGCCCGCATACTACCCTTGCCGGCTTATCATCATGAAATTACGTGACTTTATGGGCGTGACCGTCGCCTTCACCGGATGCGTCATCGGGTTTTTCCTTGTTCCGTTCTATCCGTGGATGGACCCGATTCCGTTTTATACGCTGTGGGGCTCTCTCTATGTGGCGTTCGTGCCGCTGGACATGGGGGTGACGACCCGTCTGGCGTGGCGTTACAAGGGCGCGTTCGTGGTTTTCACCATTGCCCGCCATTTCATTCTGCCCGGCATTGTGTTCGGGGCGTTCTGGCTGTTGATGCCGGACTTTGCCCTCGCGGCGCTGCTGCTCGCCGGGGCGTCCATTGCCGTCAACGCGCCGTTCATGGCCATGCTCATCGGCACCGATATCGGCATGGCGACGGTGCTGGGGGTGGTTTCCTCGGCGCTGGTGCCGTTCTCCCTGCCTGTTCTGGTGGATTTTTTCGTCGGCGCCCGGGTGGAAATCTCACGGTCGGCGATGATGTTCACCCTGGCGCAGATGATTATCGTGCCGACGGTGGCCTCGGTGCTCACCCGGTATTTCAGCCCGTGGCTGACGCGCAAGGTGACGGAACAGGGCTATTTCTGGGGGTTGGCGATGGTGTTCCTGTCGTCCGTGACCATCCTGTCGAAATACGCGCCGGACCTGGTCAACGAGCCGCAGCTGGTGCGCGGCTGCTTCATCGCCGCCTTTGGGGTCATGGTGATGCTGATAATTGTCGGGCTGCTCTAGTGCCTCGTTTGCCCGCGCAATATGCGTGATGTGGTGGTGATGTGCGAGGTGGAGGCCAAT